>CAMPJM010000751.1 GCA_946886805.1 uncultured Flammeovirgaceae bacterium
TCTCCTCTATTAGGGTTTTCTTGAGAACTACACTAGAGGAATGAATAGGAGGCAGGTATTTACTGATTACCTGTATATAATCCACCATTCCAACTTTCCCCTCCTCAGGAAGAAAATCGTTCTGATACCGTTCTATGACTTTACCAAAGACCCTGCTTCTTCCGGCAGCAAAAACAGAACATGCAGGATATGTAGTCATCAAGCTAACTATCTCTGTTAGCAAATTTTTGTCCCACCAGTCGTCCGCATCTAAGAAGGCAATCCAATCTCCTTCGGCGTTCCGAACGCCATTATTTCTAGCTACGGATACCCCCTGATTTTTCTGCTCTATAATTTTTAGTCGATGATCCTTAATTTCTTTTAAGAGGTTGAGCGAATTATCACTACTCCCATCATCTACTATAATAATTTCAAAGTTGCCATAGGTTTGATGAAACACAGAAGCGAGTGTTTCCAGGATGTACTCTTCCTTGTTAAATAATGGTATGACAATACTTATCAGCGGTTTATCTTTTATTTGTAACATAACAGATTTCACGACATGTTTAGCTTAAGTCCGCTGATATATTATATCAGGTTTATTTTATGAGCGCTATTTGGTACCAGATTTATACTTAACCAACTGGTACAGACCGCTGATTGGACATTTAGGTATTTAAATTGCTATGTATGTTTACTGTTGAAAATATTGACTATCCTTATTTCTGAAGAAGCCGGTCAAGGAAGTACATAACAGCATTATTGGTTATTCTTTAACTTAGTGGAAAAGACTGTTGCTTTTTCTTCACCCCATTAGCAATCCTTAAAATTTAACACCTAGTACAAGGCAAAAAACTCAACGAGTATTGAACTGAAAAAAATTTTAGGAGCTGCTTATTTTAAGAATAAATATAGAACCCGGGGCCAGTATTGAATTAATTTTAAAAATCCCTGGGGGAACTTTTTTATTAATGAAAAAGCCTGATACCAAAAGAATCTCCTTAGAAGTACCAATTTTAGATCTTTCGGTAATTTGTATGCTGCGACTAATTCAAGAGCAAAATATCTCCCCAGGGCAGCATAAAAATAATATTTTCCATTTGAATTCACTTTGCTACTCATGGAATCAGAGTGAGTTCTAATATAAGCTAAACGACATTCTGTAACATTCATTTTGAAGCCTGGCAACAAAGACATACCAATATTAAATAACCATTCCTGAGAATTTTTTAACGCTTCATTAAAGGGATCATCCTTAAAAACGCTTCTTCGCCAGAGTCCTGATAGTATAGGCCATTTTAATTTAGCTTTAATTAAATCTTCAGTTATTTTGGTGGTAGTTAATTTTTCACACCAAAGCTTATCAAGGTGCTGCAGGGAGTCACCCTCCACATTAAAAAACTGAGCATAGCAAAAATTAGCAAATACTTCTCCGTCTTTCTGTATTTCGTTTAGCTGCCTTTGCAGGCAATTTTCATTTAAAAAATCGTCAGAGTCCAGCCATTTTATAAAATCACCTTTTGATAATTCTAAACCATAGTTTCTACAAGCATTTGCACCCTTAGGCTTACTATCCGGCCTTTTTACATAGCTAATCCTATCGTCTTTTTTGATGAATTGACTAACAATATGTTCTGTATCATCAGTAGATCCATCATCAACAATAATCAGTTCCCAATTTGCATACGTTTGGTTAATTACACTTTTGATTGCTTCAGCGATTAACATTCCTCTATTGTAGGTTGGAATTATAATTGAAATAATTTGTGACTTATTTGTATCTTTTATTTTATTCATACTTTATAGAATGCAAATTTTAAACTACCTCAAATTAAATATGATATCTAATGCTAGTAGATTAATCTGCTCAAAACATAATCCGAATATGATGCAAATTTATTGTATTGAACCATCGCAAGAAATCAGCAAATTTGTAGCAGTTTGTTCCTTGATTCGATAGTCGGCCGAAAATATTGTAGATGGAGAACTTGGTTTGATTCGAAAAATAATTATCGGTTTTTTCTATTTCTCAATCCAATGTCTTATGATGTTCCGTTGTATTTCCACACAAGGAAAACCAAATTGTTCTGATCTTGATTACCTCAGCTAAAATTATGCTCGTCCCATTTATCCTACTACACCCTGTGAATTGTTATCACTTTCAATTTCCATAACTAATGTGCGAATGCGGCTCAAAGATGCATTATAGCTAAAGTGATGGGACAATGTCTCTTTGTTGATCCTTTTTTCTTCTAAGGATAATTCACTATTTATGTCTTCTATAGTGCTCTTTTGTAAACTATAAACAGATAAGCCAATTCGCTTAAGCTCTTTAAAAGCCACTCCTGTTTCCGATAAAAATACTTTTGCTCCGATCCATAGAGCTGTTAGAATATTAGCCATTGCCTGCTGCCTTTCATGGAAAAATATTACCGTCCTACATTCTAGAAGTACAGATTCTGTATATACGGATTTTTCCATAAAAGATAAAATTGGCTTAAATCGGTCACCAAATATCTTTTTTCCTTTTAGTAAGAGCGTATTTTTATAATTCGAGTTGCCTCCATAGCTAAGAGGAACTAATATATTCCGTTTCGTGCAGTTTATTTTTTTTAGCTCATCTAAAACGTCCAGGTGGTTATTGGTGGTATCAGCAGAATTTCCTACTAAAATACTATTCCCAAGGGGGAATTCACGGGAATACAAGTCCCCTAATAATTGTTCAATCGAATTATTTCTAAAATATAACACCTTCGCTTTAAAAGAAGGTATTTTATTTTTAATGATCTTTGCTTCAGCATGTGCAAGGGGCGACGAGAAGTAATCAATTCTCCTTAATAATATTAAAAAAGCTTTCTCATAATCCATTTTTTCTCCCGCTAAATAAAAGGTATTAATAA
>CAMPJM010000752.1 GCA_946886805.1 uncultured Flammeovirgaceae bacterium
ATCATCAAAGGAGATGGACAGGTTCGGGCATAAATCGTATTTTCGATTCACGTGAGCATCACGGGATTTTTTAAGGATCCCGGAATAAATCCGGAAATGTTTTACTATTCTACGTTTCAGGGGATTGCCACATCAATTTTTTTCGAAAAGAAAAAAAATTGACTCGCAATGACGAGGGTATATTGACATCCTCCTTCCATGGACAATTCCGCTGTTTTGGTACTTGTCTCAGTTTAAAAAAAGGAACTTCCATTAAATCCGCGGTAGAGCCTTTTAATTTAAACAAAGCCTTTTTTAATTAGTTTTTCCTCTATTTGGTTCTGACTTCGTAATACTTTATCAGTAGTCTCGTGTCCAAATCTGGAATCAATTTTTTATGTGTTCAATTATTCTTTGAAAGTGTGCAACGCTCTCTGAAGACTGTTAAACCCGATACTTATGAATCTCACCTTCAAAAACCTTTTTTTTGTAGAAAAGGAAATGTTCCCCCAAGAGAATCAACTGAATCATGAAGAACACCATAGGAAAGTAAGCTGGGTTTATTATTGCACAATAGTTTTGGGGTTATGGCTCATAGCAAATCCTCCTACATTTGGGTACGAAGTATCAGCCATGATTTGGAGTGATATTCTTACCGGAATTGCGCTTATTACCTTAAGCTGCATTGCTTTAAATCCTTATAAGTTATGGGCGCAATGGGGTTTGACATTTTTGGGGATATGGTTATTAATTGCACCAATGGTTTTTTTTCCAAAAGAAGGTGCAGGCTTTTTGGCTGATTTTTTAATAGGAACACTCGTAGTTTCATTTGCGATACTTATTCCCAGACAGCCGGGAATAAAATTATATGCACAACCAGGGCCGAACATTCCTCCGGGATGGGATTATAATCCCTCTTCATGGAAACAGCGGTTGCCTGTGATTCTTTTTGCCTGGCTTGGCTTTTTCGTAGCAAGGTATATGGGCGCTTTTCAGTTAGAATTAATCCATACCGCCTGGGATCCTTTTTTCGGAGATGGCACCAAAGAGGTGCTCACCTCGGAAGTTTCCAAGTCTTTTCCGGTTTCTGATGCTACTTTGGGAGCATTTTCTTATATCATCGACGTGCTTTTTGCTTATGCGGGAGGTACCCACCGGTGGAGGACAATGCCTTGGGTAGTAATAATTTTTGGAATTCTAATTGTTCCTTTGGGGGTGGTAAGTATCACGCTTGTCATTCTTCAGCCTGTAGCAGTAGGCAGCTGGTGCACCCTTTGTCTTACCAGTGCCACGGTTTCTCTCATCATGATCCCTTTTACCTTAGACGAGGTGCTTGCCACTATACAATTGATGCGCCATGAGAAAAAAGTTCGTAAAACCTCCTATTGGAAATCATTTTGGTTTGGAGGCTCAATGGAAGGTGGAAATATAGAAGAAAAAGAAAACCCTGCGACATTATTAGAAGATACCTTCAGCGATGTCATAAAAGACATTCTGCTCAGGCCATGGAATCTGTTTCTAATATTAGCATTAGGCATCTGGATAATGGCAGCGCCGGGAGTATTTGGGTTTAGCGGTGCCATAGCAAACAGTTATAATGTTACAGGTGCGCTCGTTATTGCTTTTGCAGTTATTTCCATGTCTGAAGTCGGCCGAAGTTTGAGGTTCATTAATATACTTTTAGGCCTTTGGTTGGTTGCTTCCCACTGGGTATTGGGAATTGATCAAAACTCGGTCATGTGGAACGGTGTTATTAGTGGTCTTGTAATTGTTCTACTGTCATTTCCAAAAGGGAAAATAGAAGATAGGAGGGGAGGGTTTGATAAGTACATAAAGTAGTTTGAATAACCGGTCTCATGTACATTAAAAATTTCTTTTGAAAAATAATAAAAGTGCCTGCCCGAGAAGCAAGGGATGAAGCGGAAAACCTAGGGAGTAAATATTAGTAACCTTAAATTCAAATGGATGCAAATGATTACAGCCTTGATTTTTTTGTCCCGAGGTTTCTCTCGAGAGTCAGTCCGGCGAGGACAAATGGAAATCAAACTGCTTCCAGACTCAATATCTAGCAAAGCTAACTTTGCTTTAGTTATAAGCTCTTAAGTCTGTCTGTAAAAAAAATCCTTCCCACAAAAATATTGCTTGATCTGAAGCAAGGCACTTTAATCTTAAAAAATTGACTTCGCGCTTAATATTTCTATCAATATTGCATGCTCGGGTAAATCAGTTCATATTACCACTTGTTACTAAACAATTTCATATTTGTCCCTTGGTACATCGACAAATGAACTCATCGGTACATTAATCAATCGGTACATTAGTATTCAGCAACCATCTTTAAATAGACCGGATTTCCTATCTCTATCGTTTCCTCCGTTGGTGTCAATAGACCTGTTTCTGAATTTCTGCTAAACACTACTATAGAATCACTGTTTTGATTTGCAACCAATAGAAATTTACCTGTTGGATCTATCATGAAATTTCTTGGCGTTTTTCCCAAAGTAGCTTGAATACCAACCAATTCCAGTGTTCCGTTTTTCTGATTTACTTTATAAATAGCAATTTCATTAGCGTCTCCTCTGTTTGATGCATAGAGGAATTTTTCATCAGGGCTTAATTTTATTTCGGCTGCTCCAACTTCTCCTTTGAAATCCTCAGCAGTCATCGGGATGGTTTGTATAAGTTCCAATTTTCCGTCCTTGTGTTTATAAACATTCACTTCTGCCGTTAATTCCAAAACTAAATAAGCATAATCGCCTAATTCATTAAAAATAATATGACGAGGACCTTTTCCGGCTGCCACCTTAGTAAAAGGTGTTTTGGCTGGCATTAAAGGTTCTTTTTTATTTTCAGGCTGGTACTTATAAGCAAATATTTTGTCTGTTCCCAAGTCCC
>CAMPJM010000753.1 GCA_946886805.1 uncultured Flammeovirgaceae bacterium
CCCACGAAATTCATTCAATCGGCTTTGAAAATAGCGTGATTTGTTGTTTTTAAATTTATAAGCAGGCTTTTCATAACTTGTGGTATCGGTATTTACCTCCAGGTTAGCTTCGAACAAATCGTCAAATTTAAAATCATCCTTGTTGTATACAGTGCTATAATATCCCGCTATCTCCCCGTCAGGTTTGTACAAAACCCAGGTACCGATGCGTTTATCGTTGTCAATGGCACCTTTCATTTTTATTTCACCAGTTTCATAATAACCAGTAAAATTGCCTTTTCCATTCACAAAGAAAATTTCACCTTCTAACTCGCCAGTCTCATAATAATAGTGCCATTTTCCTTCCTTCACATCATTTTCTATATAGCCCCTTTTTTTGAGCATGCCGCTTTCATAATATTCTTTGAATTCGCCGGTTCCTTTGTCAAAATGCCCATCGCCTTTTAATCCACCGCCACTAAAATACAATTTCCAATAACCTTCCTTCTTATCATCCAGCACAATGCCCTCCGAACTAAGGTCTCCATGCTCATCAAAATACTTCCAATACCCATTTTTTTTACCGTCCGAAAAATTTCCTTCGGAAGATTTGACACCGTTTTGATGGTAAAAAACCCATTTGCCAGACCTCCTTCCTTCTTCAAAAGGCCCTTCACTCAATTTATTGGCATTCTCATAGAAATAGGTCCATAGACTATCACTTTTCTCATCCTTCTTATAGCCTATGGCTTTTATATTCCCTGAGGGATAATATTCTTTATAATGCGCTTTGTTATCAAAATAATTTGCCTGTGCTTTTAAAGTTTCATCTTCATAATAATACTTCCAGAGGCCAGTCTTATTTCCATTTAAAAATGTACCCTCACTTTTGGTATTGCCATTTTCGAAGTAGAAAGTCCAGAACCCATTTCGCTCCCCATTTTTAATGGCGCCCTTCATATGAAGGTTGCCATTCTCATAGGAATATTCCCAGTTCCCTTCAGGTTCATTATCAACCATCTCGCCCTTCATTCTGATTTTTCCATTATAATAGAAATACGTCCAAATGCCTGAGGCGAAATTATCTTTATAGAACCCTACTATTTCCTTTTTCCCACTTGGAAAAAAAGATTGATAATGACCATTTAAAACTTCAGGATTTCCCTTATCAATCTGATAAATTTCCTTTACAAATTTCTTTTCCCCGTCAAAATAGGTTTTTATCTCAAGTTTTTGACCGTTGGCATGCCAAACGATTGATAGAAAAAGAATAAAGAAAAAAATGCTTTTTTGAAGCATAGCATTTCTATTTATGAACATCTTCAGAAGATTGTTGAAAGACTTCTTTTAATACCCAGGTTTTTCCCCAATCGTTGAGTTCCGCCTTTGACCATAATTGAGGGAAGAAGGATATTTTTTGAAATCTCGGTGGCAGGTATTTTTGCCAATTAGTTCCACCAGAGGCTTTTAAGATTTCCGGGTCCTGTTGAAGATATTTTACAGCTGATTTAAAATGAGATAACCGCCAATGAACGTTGATCAACTGATCATATTTTCGCAGCAAATTTCGTATTTTATCAGCCTCTGAGCTGTCTTTATAATATCTTTCATATAAATAATTGATATTTTTTTCCTTATGCTCCTCTATACTTGCAATGAACGATTCTGAATATTTTTCTTCAAACTGCTCAAGAGTCAGGGTTTTCTTTCCTGTACCTTTGTCCATTGCGCCTCTCTTCCAGTAAATTTTTCCATAAAGGGCTTCTACACCTTGAGCAGGGTCTGAGGACGCCCTGTCTTCTTCAGCAACCAGGTTAATCATGGGCGTTGAGGCAAATTCCACAAATCTTATCTGCGCCGATTGAAAGCCGCTTGCAGGAAACAATGTCATCCTGAACTTTAAAAACTGATCCTGCGACATTCCATCAGACATAATGTCAAAAGAATGCGCCAGATGTTCGAAATACCGACTGATACGATGTATTTTGGTCATGAAAGTTTTTTCATTCGGTATTTCGAGAGCCGTTATTTGTTTTATTTCCCAAAGAATAAGTTTCAGGTACAATTCGGTAATTTGATGGTAACCAATAAAAATTGTCTCGTCGGGTAAGGTAGTGAGAGGATTCTGGAGACTCAACAATGTGTCAAGATGAATATAATCCCAATAGGTAAGGTAATCGGCGTAGAGCAAGCCTTCAAGATAGGAGTTTAAATCCTGGCCCGAAATTGCATATTTATCATGCAGTTTTGTTATTAAATCCAACATCTTAGGATCTATATCAACTTCTTTCATCTTATTTAATTTAAAAGGCTGATTCAAAAAATTCCGACTCCTCCTAATGCCGAGTGGACTCTCAATCCCTGAGTATCAAAGCAAAAATACATATTTTGAAACAAGGATTCTAAAAAATTAATGTAGTAAGAAATCGCTTCTAAACCTCATTCAAACAAGAATAAAATCGGCATTTTTTTTGATTTTAAACACATACCTTATATGACGATCTCTTGATGCTGAGTAGTTAAAATTATATTATTTAATAATTTTTCGTGGTAATTCGTCTAAACAGCAGCTTATTTTCGCAATTTTTATTTTTTTACCATATCGTTTTAATCCTCTTCTATATTTGTAAATTTGAATCATATAATTGCTAAAACTACTCTTATGCCTGCTACAAATTCAACCAATAATACCAACGCATCTGCAAAAAAACCGATAAATGACAGGTTTGAATCTCCTGATTTTTATGCAGTAGATGATTTACTTACCGACGAGCATAAACTTATCCGAAGTTCTATAAGGGATTTTGTGAAAAAAGAAATTTCTCCAAACATAGAAGAGTGGGCGCAGAAAGCTACTTTTCCCTATGAAATTGTTAGAAAATTTGGTGAAAT
>CAMPJM010000754.1 GCA_946886805.1 uncultured Flammeovirgaceae bacterium
AACCGTCACCCAATGCGCTTACGGAACTATCTAACGTTGTCTCATTTCTGCCAGTGATCGTACCAATAGCACCTTCGTTTTTGAATGCTGCCGCAATGCCGAATCCGATACCGCTATTGCCGCCTGTAATTACACTTACCTTATTTTCTAATTTTAATTCACTCATTGGTCTAATTTTTATAAATTGAGAAGCAAAGGTAGAGCAGCAAGATTTATTTTAGTAACTTTGTAACAAAAAGTAACAGTAACATTGAGGTAACCAAGTAACATTATGGAGTGCAAACCACTTGAAAAAGAACAACACAAGAAGGAAATGATGGCTGTCCAGGATTCAATGGACGTGTTGAGTGGGAAATGGAAGATATCTATTATCTCATCTATTTGTTATTACAATAAAAGAAGGTTTTCCGACATACTGAATGATGTAGTCGGTATTTCCAACAAAATGTTGAGCAAGGAACTAAAGGAACTGGAAATAAATGAACTGATCAAACGAACCGTCTTAGATACGCAGCCAATTACCGTTCAGTACGAGCTTACGGAACACGGCAAGACATTGCAAACTATCATCAACAATTTAACAGATTGGGGAATAGAACATCGAAAAAAAATTATGCGGAAAAGTTAAACTCCGTTGGGACAGCCGCCAACGGCTGAACGCCAATTCCTTTCAACTCATAAACTCCTTATGGAGCTCTCAGGCACATTTATTTGCCCTACAATTCCCTCAAGATTTTGTAGTGACTTGATAAAGATGGACTTTACCTTATTCCTGGTTGTCAAATTGAAAAGAAACTTTGAAAGCAGATTTTTTCTAATGTAGTAGTCAAGAGTAAGTTCTGTCTTCCGGTCATCCACTTTTTTCAAAATATAATGTGAGAGTGCTTCCGTGCCCTCATCCACTTCGCTAAACTCTATCTTTTCCTTGTGATAGGAATAGTGGTTGGCACAAGTAAAAGGTTCCCCCTGGTCTGTAATAATTTTACATCGCAGACCAATGCGAGGGAGAAAATGATTTTCGACCTCCACACTCATTACGCCCTGCATCCAACGGGCGCGGTAATTAAAATCCGCGGCGGCATGCAATAAGGTGATGATATCCGTTTCGTATTCCCTTGTAAAGCTGAACGCCTTGGTTTTTTTGGTCAGGTCCAGGTTTTGAATCGGATCTTGGGGAAGCTGGGTTTTAAGTGGCCCCAGTTGGGTATAGCGGAAGGCTATAGGGCCTTCTTCGGTTTGTTTGACACTATCACTCCACGATATCCATTCGGCCAGGTTGGAAAGGAACTCGTTTTTGGCAAGGCCGGCCGTAACTAGCCAATATTCGTGGTTTGCAATATCATTTTTAAGAAGCCGGTGAGCCACTATAATGTCCTTCCCGATCAGCTTATTAAAATCCTTTACCTTATATCCAGCAAATTCCCCGTAGTGCGAAATGACCTTCAAGGTAAGCTCAATGGCCGATAAGCAGGCCTTACATTGGCAATAACGTCTATTCTCATAAGCCATCAAATTTTTATGAAAGGCTTCGAACATTCCCTTCACCTGCCAAAAAACTTCCTTCAGGGAAGGCGGCTCACCGAATTTATAGAATAAAATGGCGTCGCCTTCAATTTCGGAAACAGCAAGGCCTGTGTCGTTGGCATCTATCAAAATTTCCAGTAATTCACCTATTATGAGGCGGCTGTGCTCGATTTCCATTTCGCTTACAAATCGTGAAAATCCACTTATATCCGGTATAAATATGAGGCCTTTGTTGTCCATTTTACCTTTTTTTAAGGACAATGAAGATACAAATTAAAGTAAATATTTCATAGGCTATCTGTTTTTTAAAGAGGCAGTAGGTGCGTTATTTTAGTGGCACTTGCAGTATGTCCATTGCTGGTAGGGTTGGAAATAAAAAATCCCAAGCGTATTGCCTTGACTTCTCTTGCTTTGTTCTAATTTATTAGTATTTAAACATTATTTCAAATAAGTAATATGGCCAAATGATCCTTAATAAGTAAACCTTGGAAATGTTTTTCGACCGACACTTCAAATATTAAAATTGTGGTTTCATTTTATCCTTTATATTTTTTCTAACAGTTCTTTTTTCACAAATTCGTAAGCCTCAACAATTTTATAAGACAAATTAGGCCTTAATAGCCCTTCCATATCACCTAAAAAATCCCGATCTAAAATTTTATTTTCCATATTTTCTAAAAATTCATTCTGCGACACACTGTTATCTTCTTCTTTCATATAGAAGTTCCATGCCTCGATAATTTTTTTTGGATCAACATTTTTCTCCGTTATTGCAAACCATATATCAAATAAGTCTCTTCCTTTTCGTCTTTGGTATAAAGCACGCATTTTAGTTCCCAATAATTCAGCTAGCTCGTAAGTGGGCATTAAAACTTCACCGGTATACCATTCAGATCGCATGGCGTATTTTACTTCCTGAATGCCAAAGATGGTATGGTGTTCCCGGCAATTAACTTCAACTTTTAATCTTAAGGGAATACCACCTTCTGAATTGAAACGGTAAATCAATGTGTTATTATGTTGTTTCTGTTTACGTATTGGTTTGTCACCTAAAAAAGAAAGCACCTCGCGAAGCTTATCGATAATTGGCCCGAATGGTCCTGAACTAATTTGGACTAGGTCAATGTCTTCAGAATACCTTGCAGCTGGTGACAAATACAATTTGTGCAATGCAGTACCGCCTCTAAATGCTAATCTCCCTTTTAAATATTGATCGCTATATATTGCCATTAAAGCCCGCTCAATTATCAGATCCTGTTCTACCTGGAAGTCCTCTTGCCAGGGAGCTTTTTTACGCCATGCGGTTATATATGCCTGAGGAATCATAAATCTGTATCTATTT
>CAMPJM010000755.1 GCA_946886805.1 uncultured Flammeovirgaceae bacterium
CTTAAAATAATATATGAGCAACCTTTTGGAAGAATTCTATTGGTGATTTTGGCGCTCGGCATGTTTTCTTATATGATTTGGCGATTTGTTGAAGCCATAAAAAACCCGGATGGGATTAGCAACGATGCGAAGGGCAAAATAAAGAGGATTGGATTGGCTTTGGGCGGGCTTTTGTATGGTGCTGCTGCTGTCTACGCAATTAAAATGGTAATTGATGGCGGTGGATCGGGAGGTGGTAATGGTAGGGAGATGTTGATTTCCAAAGCATTGGATTTGCCAATGGGGCAGTGGATAGTCGGTTTGGTGGCGCTGGGCGTTGCTGGTAAAGCTATTTTTCAGTTGTACAAAGGCTTTTCGGCAAAATTTATGAATGAAATAGAGTCAATAAACTTGGGCCGCAAAGAAAGGAAGGTCTATAAAAGAGCGGGTAGGCTTGGCTTTGTTGCCAGAGGAATTGTTTTCCTGATTGTAGGTTATTTTCTATTTAGAGCAGCATTAGAATATGATCCAAATATGGCAAAGGGTACGGGGCAGGCTTTGTCATTTCTGCAAGAGGGAAGTTATGGGCCATATATTTTAGGGGCAGTAGCAATAGGCTTGGTGGCTTACGGCGTGTTTATGTTTGTGAAGGCACGTTATAAAAGCTTTAACATTTAAGATCGAAGTATCCTATTTTTCAAGGTATGGCTGCCAGTTTTTTTCGGCAAATCCCGAAAAGTCTCTTAAAAACAGGATGTAGGAGGGTTTATAAGGTTTGCTTTTAAGCAGCATTCCTGACTCTTCCAATGAGAAGTCGCCTTTTTTGGAGTTACACCTTTTACACGCAGTTACCAGGTTTTTCCAGGTAGATCGGCCGCTTTTTGACCTAGGTATGATATGATCTATAGTAAGGTCTTTGGACGTTCCGCAATACTGACAAAGATATCCATCGCGTTTGAAGATGTTCTGCCTGGTAAGCATCACTCCTCTATAAGGCATATGCACATATCTGCTTAGCCTGATCACCGAAGGCATGGGATAAAAAGTTGTTACGGTTCTTAGGGCAGAATCCTCCACAGCATTGATCATCTCTGCCTTTTTTAGGTATACCAAAAGAAAAGCTCTGGCTACAGAACTTATCGTAAATGGAGTATAATCCTGATTCAGTACCAAAACTCTCCTTTTCATCCTTAATCCCTTTATAAACTCTTCAGCTATTGATTTTAATCACATAAAGTCAGTAAGTGAACATCAACAATAATTGATTAATTTAATAAAGGTTGACCATCTTTACTATAACTGTCAATAATTATTTCAATAATCTCCTAATTGATGCCAATTGATGTGTGTATTGATCGTTCGCTGCATCCAAAATTCCGGTATCATCAATTCTGTCCACCCTCACTTTTCCTGATGCATGAATAACCTCATTTCCTTCTAAAAAAATTCCCACATGATTTATCAGCCCATCATCTTTTTCAAAAAAAAGAAGATCACCAGGTAGTGCGGCTTTGATCGATGCGACTTCTTCACCCTGAGTTGCTTGCAATTTTGCATCTCGATGAAGCTTATAACCGCCAATTTTAAAAACCTGTTGTGTAAAGCCACTGCAGTCAATTCCAAATGGCGTTTTTCCTCCCCATAAATATGGCGAATTAATATAGCGAAAAGCAACCATTTTTAAAAATTCATAATCTCTCTTTTGGTTTAGGCTTTTTGCTTCACCATTAAAAGCTAATTGCTCTTCAATTTTAAATAACTCGTTGGTTGCGATAGGCAACACGCTGCCAATCAATATATTAATTACCTGTTTCTTGAACAAAATAGAGGACGTATAATCCAAAGTGATTTTGTAATCCGAATTATTTATTTGTTCAAAATAATCTTCTGGAATAGAATAGTGCTGTTTGGCATCTATCCACCCCTCATAGTCATCAAAAAAGATCTGAATTTTATACCATTTTTTATTTTCTGAAATAGAGGTGATTGTATAATGGTCACCAAAAAGAAGCTGGGTCACCTGCTCGCTTTTGTCAGATGCCGATGCCCTTACTGGCACCACACTTAGCCGGCAAATGCCTTTTGAAAATAATTCGTGCTCTCTCATTGTCTTATAAAAGGAATTAATATTGCACCTTTTCTAATTCTCGTTTAATATCTTTTTCTTTTATATTGTCTCTTTTGTCATGAAGTTTCTTGCCTTTTGCCAAAGCAATTTCCAATTTAGCTAAGCCTCTGTCATTTATAAACAGTTTAGTAGGTACCATGGTGTTTCCTTTATCTTGCATGCCCTTTCTCAGTTTATTGATTTCCTTTTTGTTTAGCAATAATTTTCTTTCCCGGGTGAGATCATGATTGAAATGTGCAGCCTGAACATAGGGGGATATGTGCATCTGTTTTACCCAAATCTCGTCCTTGAAAAAAACGCAGAAAGCATCCTGAAGATTTGCTTTGCCTTCTCTTAAAGATTTTATCTCTGTCCCTTTTAAAACAATGCCCGCAATAAAAGTTTCTATGAAATGGTATTCAAATGAAGCTTTTCTGTTTTTGATTTGTATATTTTTTGAGAACCGGTTCTCCTTAGCCATATTTTTGTTTTCTCTAGAAAGTTATATTTTATGCTTAGTGCCAATGAATGTTTTCCACTTTCTAAAATTCGGATTGAACTCCCTTTATTTTAGTGGCATTAATTTGTTCAATTGTTAAATTAACGATAAGATTTTATACATGTTTCCCGACTCGAATTTTATATCCATCTTAATAAATTTTCATGATAAATAGTAACCTGCGGTTAAATCTTCATCCTGGGTTCCGGGCTCACGTTGAGAGCGCAAAATTCTTTAGCCAGAAATTTGTAATGGGCTGTTATAGCGATCATGGCAGCAT
>CAMPJM010000756.1 GCA_946886805.1 uncultured Flammeovirgaceae bacterium
CAATTATATGAGTGCTATAATCAGTTCCGTTGTCAGGAAACAATTTGCCATTTTTCCTCAAAGCATTATTCACTAAATAATTATTTTCGGTCTTAATTTTATAATCTTCAATTGTTTGAGAGTCTGGGATTATTGTTTCAAAATTTAGATTCCCATTGTGAGCTTTAAAAAAGATATTTGTCTCAGGTTTCAAATTATCTAGATCAACAAATCCTATCTTGAAATCTGGGTCTATAAATGGCAAATTCAAAGCTTTAATCTCGTTTTCATAGCCGTTGCACAGTTTATGAAAATCCGTTGAATAAATAATCTCTGGAGTTGTAAAATTCCATGTTTTAATTTTTACCCCATTTAATAGTAGGATTAACTTGTCCTTGTATTCATCTAGCTTTTTAATGTCTCCCCTGATTTTATTGTACAGGTGTTCGTAAAGTTCTTTCCTTGAATATTTATTTACAGGTAAGTAACATTGATAGGCAATACCGGTTACAGTAAATCCGTCTAACCCATAGTCTCCTTTATCCTTTTCATCAATTGGTTTATAACTAACAGCATCAACAGGTTTATAATTATCTTTTTGATGTCGATGCTTAAAGCAGGTGTGACAAAATGACTCCCATTGGTCACCATCTGTGAAAAATAAATTATTGTCTTTTATATCCATCTACCAGATTGATTAATTATTCGGGTTTCTCTCTTGCATGACGTACAACGTACAGATAAGCTCAGTGAGCATACCCTTTCAAATTGGTTTTAAAGTTACTTTTTTGTGCTGAAAATTGCTCATAGCTCAGTCTGCTCATTGAGCTTATTATTTGTTATCAGCTTTATTTGCAGTTAGCCTTCATCCATTGTTTTGCCTCATCAAAGCCCCAATCTTTTACAATTTTGAAGTCCGAACAAGCTTCTTCCATATTACCAAGTTTGGAATGAACAAGTCCTCTGGAAATGAAAATTTCCGGCTTATTGTCATTGAGTTCAGCAGACTTATTTAGATCATCAAGCGCCTTTTGAAATTGTTGAGATTTAGCTAGAAGCTGTCCTCGAAAAAGGTAGGATTGCCAACTTTTCGAATTGAATGATATACTTTCATTCGCATCAGCCATTGCTAAATCAAAGTCATTATTCTGTTCGTGTAAACTTGCACGTCTTATTAAGTAAGTTGAAACGTGAGATTCCCTTTGTGTACAGTTACATCGTTCGATGCACTTTGAAACATCCGAAATAGCAGATTCATACATTCCAAGTTTTGCTTTTAGGTCGGCACTAAATAAATACCTTTGATAAAGGCTTGAGTCCATTGACATTGATCTTTCAACGTGTTCTAGAGCTTCCTTATATTTTCCTTCCCTGCTCAAGGAGTTTCCTTTTTGAAAAATTTCTTCAATCTCCTTAGCTTTTTCGGTGCGAGATTTGAGCCTATTAGACTTTTCAATTAGTTTCCATTTGGAGTCCACCTTGAGAAACACAAAATCATGATTTTTCTTTTTGTATTCAGGCTGTAAATCTTCATTTATAGGAATAAATCTCGTTCCATCACCAATATTGCCCAATGTCCATTGATCCACCCTCACGGTTATTGTGTCTGGATGTGGTTGTCTATGCGATGTTAATATTACAGATCGGCCATTATGTTTTTTTAGTTTTCCTTCTAGTTGTTGAGTTAAGTCTTGATCAAAACAAAACCATTCTACAGCGGATTTTCCGATTTCGTTGGGAAGGTTAGTGCTTTCACAGTTAGGTTTATCAATAAGTACTTTGGAGTCCATTTTATGAAGTTTAAGAGGGGAAGTCTCAAAATCCTCCAGAGCTTCAATATATAGTTGGATCACTTCCTCATTTGATAGTTTCTGTGAGACTGCAAAAAGTGGTAAAGCAAAAGTTATAACTACTAATAAAATGCTCTTCATACTCGAGGTGATTTTTGCTGATAACGTACGGGTATGTTGATATTCTTGTCAACATATTTCTTCCTTACGAAGGCCTAAACTAAGTAAATTCTATCGAGAAACTTAACTAAAATAATATTATTTCATCGAAAGGTTATGTCACTACACGGGTGGCACTTGTTCAAGAATCAAACGAACGAAATAGTAGGCGTATAATATCCGGTTATTATGTGTATAATACTCGGCTATAAAATGTATTGAACAGCGCTACATCCTGCTGACTATCGAAAATTTTCCCCGTTTATCTCTCCCTGACGGTCAATTCTAATAATCGATCTCGTTGCAGCAAAAAAATATTGATCCGGAATTATGAAATATTAAATATTATTTATAAAATTAAAGACAATATTTACTTCTTAATTTTAAAACTTATATGAAGAACCAGCTTTTAGCTTTTGCAGTGCTTTGCCTGCTTTCTATACAACTGCATGCACAAAGTACTCAATCTCCAATTACTGTTAAGAAAAGCTTTTTGAGTACTACTTATCGTCAACATGGTAAAAACCTCACCTTAAGGCAGTTGATAGAGGTTACAGCTAATAATGCCGACGCTCAGGCTGAAATGAAATTGGCCAAAAAGAATGCTGACGTTGCCACTGTTCTAGGAGCAATTGGTGGGTTTATGGTTGGTTGGCCTCTTGGGACAGCAATTGGGGGTGGTGAACCGAATTGGGCCTTAGCTGGCGTTGGTGCCGGATTTATCGGCGTTGGTATACCGTTCAGTATCAAATATGCCAAGCATGCTAAAAATGCAGTTGCGCTTCACAATGAGTCGATCGGACAAGTTGGAAAAAGCATGGATTTTAGCATTGGTATTAACAACAATGGACTAGCCTTGAAATTTACCTATTAACTTTTCAAAGCCTACTGACATACTGTTGTCATAACGCATGTGTTTCTTTGTAATACACTAA
>CAMPJM010000757.1 GCA_946886805.1 uncultured Flammeovirgaceae bacterium
CCCAGCTCGCATTCGTCTGTCAACGAGACACTTCCACCTGTTTTTCCAAGATAATAAGATCCAAGGTAATTCCAGCCAGGTTCCGCATTTGAAATATTGTAATTCACGTCATCCTTACCGTCCGCATGATGAATGATGAAATGATAATTAAACTCTCTGTTATCGCCATTCCGGCCTTGGAATTCGTTCTGGTTTTTACCTTTCATATAAGCATAGATGTCATAAAATCCCTCTTCCTGGAATTCAGGAGTCCAGGTAGCTGTTTTTTCGCCATTTCCTGCACGTGTAAAATGAGCTGATCGGATTACAGTGCCATAAAAATCCGATCCGGTGGTTGCCAGCCATTTGGAATAGGGGCGGTCCCAACTGCCATAATATTTTTGATCGGATGCTTTACGGCCATCCAGATATGCTTTTAACAATGTAGGTTTAATAGGACTGAAGCTGGTGAATCCCGGGTCTTCATTGTCTACTATTATTTCATATTGCATCGAATCTTTTTCATGGGATACAACACGTTCTCCTTCAAACAGTACACCTTCTTCACGCTTTGATAGTGTTCCTATCGCATGGGTGATTACCGAAGGTATATTTCTGGAAATAATAGTGTTTAAGGTAATATGATTCGGCTTTTCATCGAGCACAAAACCAAGGAGCTTAGTTTCTCCTTTTTTGATCACTGACAGCTTTCCTGGCGCTTCGTCCTTCACTTGTTCATTCACCTTCGAATAGTAATCTCCATCTCCTGATTTATCGCCAGTATCGAATTTCACTTCTATCACTCCGTCATTCTCTCCTGAATTTTTCACCTCCACAAGTACCTGATAGCGCTTTCGATCGCCATCCATTGCCTCATATTTCTGAAGACTAAGAATTTCAAAGGCTGCTTGTGTAGTATCCAAATAAACCTTCTTAATGATGGGGTCAATATCTAAGTTGAACTTCGAAACTAAAGCCTTTCTAAATGTTTCATAGCTGGTAAGCCGGTGTTGGTGCTTATCTACCCAATTAAATAAAAAAGCTTTGAAACTGCTTTCGCCGATTATCTGGCCCAGATAGGAAAAGAGGTACTGGCTTTTCAATGAAACGGATTTCCGGATCTTGTTAAACTCGGCTTCGGTGAGAATTTCCGAAAGTGTGGACTCCCGCATGAGATTATTGCACTCCTCGGCAAAAGAGATACCATTCACATTTCTGGAGTAGTCGTTCTGGGTTTGCTTGTCGTTTCTCAGGTAGGAAGCGATGCTTCGGTTTAGTAAGGGCCATTCCTTGCTTATAATACCTGTATTATAGGCATAGTAATTCGGAAAAAGAGCGTAATCAGGCTCATCGGTATTCCACCCTTCATTTACCCAGTTTGACCCGATTTGCTTCGTATACACATTCTTCACCAGATCGTTGAACACATTGGCTTGCTTCTGCTTGTCAGTTAAAGTCTGGTTTTCCCGTGCAGCCTGCTCGTCCATATCACGCAGTCGGGTCCTAAAGTCAAATTGGGATATCTCTCCACCTTCTTCTGGCCAAAACACAGTCTCGGGTTGCAGATACGCCTGGTGGCTTTCGTATATCTTGTTATAGGCCATAAATTGGAGTGGAACTTCAACAAATTGTAATCTTCTGAACGGATAGGTTATCTGTTGAGCATCTTCATATTCGTTGACGTTGTCTCTGATCAGATGGCTCATAGTATCAGCCAATTGATCCAGTTGTCTGACAAAAAAGTCATTTTTAGGATAGTGGTATACCGCGTAAGTAACACTGTCGACCGTAATCTCTTTTTTCTCATAATCACCAATCACAAGAGAAACTTGAGGTAGGGGGTATTCCGGCGTAAACTGGTAGACCTTATCTTTCACCACTACTTTTCCCTGAGAAATCGGTGTTTTACCTTCAGGAGCTTTTACCTTCAGCGTAAAATCAATAAATGAAAGCCTATCGCTTCTCGCAGCTTTTCGACTATAGCCAATCTGCGTATCAGGATACCAAAGCACCTCCTTGGTAAGCAACAGGTAGTCAGATTGCAGGAAGGCATATTTTTTTTGAAGCGAATATAACATAAATTCATTAGCTGATTCGTACCTTTTTTGATCAACCTCCAGATAAGCTGCTGACTCTGATATAGGACCACTGTATTGCATGTTAATTTTCATTTCCTGACCAGGAGCAAGACGAAGGGGGTGATTTGTGGATACTATTTGCAAGTCTCTGGTTATTTTTGCGGGTTCGTTATTTAGAGACATTTCATTTACCGTTAAACCCGGATTTAATGTAAAATAGATCTGGTTGAGCACCTGGTCGGTATTGTTTTTGACGACCATTTCAGAAACACTCGCAATTTCATCACCACTCCACTCAATTTCGATCTCATGCGAAATAATATCTATGTTCGGTACATTAGTCCATTTCCCGTTAACGGTAATCATATCCTCCCGTAAGGATATGGGGTCTTGACGTATATCCCAAAGCTTAACCATCACCAAAGAGGAGAGGGCCAAAATGAGGACACCAACAAGTCCGGTAGTAATATGGGTAAGTCTGTGGCTCGACAAGCGATCCAGAAAAAAGGCTGTAATGAAAAGAAAAGCAATTCCGGTGAGGAAATAAAATAACCTTTGCCAAATGGCAAATTCTATGTTAACAAACCCGATCATGTCTGATGCCAGCGTCGGAAGGCGAAACGCCATGAAATCCAGGATATTCGAGAATTGATCAAAATAGTAGATCAGTTGGACTCCGGCTACACCAATTAATAAAATGATGGTAATAGGTTGATTCTTGATAAGCGTGACTAAAAGAAATGCTATACCGGTAGTAAAAACAATGCTGGGAAAACTTATCAACAAGGGGTAAATGACAAAAG
>CAMPJM010000758.1 GCA_946886805.1 uncultured Flammeovirgaceae bacterium
GAAATACTTCAATTAACAATTGAAGGGATGAGTTGTCAGGCAGGATGCGCTAACGGCATTGACAATCTGCTAATGCAGCAAGATGGGATTATAAAAAGTCGAACTTTTTTTGATTCCAGTTCGTCTGAAATTTATTACGATGAAAAAAAAATCTCAGAAAATCAAATAATTGATCTTATTGAAAAAAGGGGCTTTAAACCTACCATTCGTGAGAGGAAAAATAAATCTAATTGATTTGTCTCAAATTTTCAATTAAGATCATAAACTATTAATAAAGAAATTAAATGGCAACTGAAACAGTTCAAATGAAAGTCTCCGGCCTAATGTGCTCATTTTGTACAATGAGTGTGGAGAAAGCATTAAAAAGATATCCGGCAGTGAAAAGTGTTTTGGTAAATCTGGTACACGGAATAGTATTGGTGGAGGCGGATACGACACGAATGAGCCGGGAAGAACTTGCCGAGGCAGTAGAGAAATTGGGCTATAATGTATCAGCAACAGAAGTGCAGCAATACAAAACAGATGAAGATGTTTTTCAACTGGTAAGGAAAAGGGGGACGATAGGTATGGTCCTTTCTGTAATAGTTCTCTTGGTTGATCCACTTAATATTTTCGGATTACCAAATTTATACACTGCCTGGTTTAGTTTCGCTGTGGCGACAGTTATACTATTCTGGGTAGGATATCCTATTCTTCGTAAGACACTAATGGCTATCGAGCAGCGGGTAATAAATGCCAACGTCTTATTGTCTGTTGGGGCATGGGGTTCATTTATTATTGGAACCCTTTCTTTATTTAATACAGCCTGGCCGAATTTTCTGCCCGTAGCATCCTGGTTAATGTCCCTTCATTTATTCTTTGCTTACTTTAAATTGGACACCAGAAAAAAAGCATCTGAGGCAGTTCGAAAACTTCTTTCTCTCCAACCATCAAAAACACGAGTGCTTCGCGGCGGGCAATCTATTGAAGTATTGACAAAAGAGGTTGCAGTCGGAGAAATGGTAGAAATTCGTCCAGGAGAGCGTATCCCCCTTGATGGAGAAGTGGTGAAAGGAATTGCCAGTGTAGATGAATCGAGCTTTACGGGGGAATCCTCTCCGGTTACAAAAGAGAATGGCTCCTCTGTTATAGGTGGTACGTTAAATTTAGATGGAGCCCTACAAGTACAGGTAACTAAAGTAGGTGAAGACAGTTTTCTTAACCAAATCATTCGGCTCATGAGCCAGATATCCGAGCGGAAGCCGCCTATAGAACTCCTGGCTGATCGCTTGATGAATTATTATGGTCCGGTTGTTTTTATAGTGGCAGGGCTTGCCTTTGCTGGCTGGGCACTAATAACTGGAGATCTCACGGCAGCTACACTCGTTCTACTGACTACAGTGATCATGGGATATCCTTGTGCTTTGGGAATAACCACTCCTATGTTGGCAGCAATTGCTGGAGGCAAAGGTATTTCCATTGGTCTTCTGGTTAAAGCCAGTGAAGTATTCTATGGGCTCTCCAAGATAGATACCATAGTTTTTGATAAGACAGGTACTCTTACTTATGGAAAACCTACCGTCACCGATGTGGAAACCTTTAATGCGTCTTCTGAAGAAGTTCTCACTTTGGCCGCCACTGCAGAAAGTCAGTCCGAGCACCCTTTAGGTCAAGCCATTACTTTTTTTGTCCAACGGGAAGGAGCTGGTAAACTCATAACACAGAGCTTCCGTGCTAT
Organism: uncultured Flammeovirgaceae bacterium; assembly: GCA_946886805.1. The sequence goes on from CAMPJM010000758.1 coordinate 1,718, forward strand.
TCCAGGTAAAGGAATAATAGCCACTGTAGAAGATGAAGAAGTCTTGATTGGCAACCCTTCTTTTATAGAAGAAAATGACATTACCCTCTCTGCTACTGTACAGGAGAAAATAAGCAGTCTGGGGAAAGAAGGAAAAACTGTAGTAGTACTCAGTAGACAGCATGAAGTTATAGGATTGTTAGCTCTTCAAGACACCCCACGACAAGGCGCAAAAGAAGTAATTACGAAATTAAAACAGCGGCATATAAATTCTGTCATTTTAACGGGAGACTCCCGGCCAGTAGCAGAAGCTATCGGTAACCAGCTGGGAGTGCATCAAGTTCAGGCGGAGCTCCTTCCAGCCGATAAGGTTTCAGCTATAGAAGTTTTACAGAAAAATGGACAAAAAGTAGCGATGGTCGGTGATGGTATTAATGATGCGCCTGCCCTGGCACAATCAGATGTAGGGATTGCCATTGGAGCCGGCACAGATGTCGCAATTGAATCTGCAGGAGTAATTCTTATTGGTGATAAATTAATGGATGTTGTAAATGCCCTTATTCTTGGAAAAGCGAGCTATAGAATAATGACAGGTAACGTGATTGTAGCTGTTTTATTCAATATATTCGGTATGACACTGGCAGCTTTAGGATTTATCACCCCTATGTTTGCCATTATTATAATGATCATTAGCATTTTTACGATCCTGCTAAATACCTTAAGGATCCGCTCCATGAAACTTGAAACTTCACATGAGGAACAGGTTGCTACAGTATCGGAAGTAGAATATAAAATTCCTAACATGGTCTGTGAGGGTTGTGCAGAAACTATAACATCTGCCTTGAAAGACCTTCCTGGAATACAGGAGGTTAAACCAAAAGTGTTTCAAAAACAGGTGTATGTCCGTTTCGAATCTGGAAAGCTAAGGCAGCAGGAAGTTAAAGATGCTATTGGAAACGCCGGTTTTATGGCCATAGAAATCTAAAAGTAATAATTCAGAGTGTTATGTATGAAAAATGTCTAATAAGATTAAAAGTAAGCAAACTTTTAATAAGAATGCTTTTCACCGGTGCTTTTTTATTTCTTTTTACTACTATTTCCTGTACTTCGCAAAAGGAAGAAAAGCAGGGAAATATACAGCAGGAAAGGTCGGTTAAAAATTTC
>CAMPJM010000759.1 GCA_946886805.1 uncultured Flammeovirgaceae bacterium
AGCTTTATCGTTAAAGCGGCACAAGCGGACGCTTGCGCCAGGTGGGCCAGATGCCTCTTAAAAAACAAAAACTGGTTCAAGCATCCGCTTGGACCTTTTTGTTTTTTAAGAGCCAGACGCGATAACTCATGCGTACAACTTAGCTCCTGTCAACCAGTTCATCCACCTGCCCTAAGAAAATCATTATTTGCTCTTCCATCTGCTCTTTATCATTCCAATACTCCCTACTGAAAAAGCTTTTAAACTTCCAATTTTTATGACTTAAAATAAAAGGTGTGTAAGCGTGAGGGTCTTTTATGGATATTGCCTGATGATAAAGGTCATCATCAGTCATCAACAAGGCTTTATATTTGCTATTTTGTTTGATTGTAAGGTCTGAAAATGGCAATTCAGCAGAAATTTTAAACTGCTCATGATTTTGATGAATGATTTCTGCTAATTTGTTTTTCAAAAACCAAGAATTGCTGTATTGCGTCTGATCCTCCTGATGAGGCGTATATTTCCCTTCCGAAACAGTCTTTGCATATTCCAGGTATTTTTTAAACAGTTTCGGCCCTTCATTTTTACTGCCTTCAGTTTTCAAATCACCAGGGAAAAAACTGCTTATAATATATATTTTCTCTTTGGCTCTCGTGACCGCTACATTTAATCTGTTTTCACCTTTAATTGCATTAAGAGATCCGAAATTCATGATCATTTTACCATCTTTGTCCTGGCCATAACCGGTAGAGAATATAATAATGTCTTTCTCATCACCCTGAATATTCTCTATATTTTTCACAATCAGCGTGCTGGGAATAGTAAAATTATTATCCGCAGCTTCTTTATCAAGACAGTCATTTATCTCATTTGCTTGCGTAATATTAAAAGTAACTACGCCTATGGTCTTTTCAGGAGTATCTTTTACAATCTGCTTAATCAGCGATACAACTGCCTCTGCTTCCACCGTATTACTATTGTCTTCCCAAATACCTGATACCTTTATATAAGATATTGCTGGCTCCTCCTTATTTATATCTTCATAGTCAGGCAGCATTCTCAATTTATTTTTATAAAAATGCTGGTTAGAAAAATCGATCAGGCTTAAAGACTTACTTCGATAATGCTCTTGCAACTGCACAGTCATGAGAAATTGCTTACATAAATCCAACAAAGAGTCTACCTCTAAAGCAGGTTCGCTTTCTTGGTTCTCTTCTTCGTAGCGTACCTGATAAAGATCATTTGGACTCAGCTGCTTGTCATCTCCTGTTACCACTATTTGCCTTCCTCGATACATTGCCGGAATGCCCCTTTCTGCAAAACATTGAGAAGCTTCATCAAAAATTACCAGGTCGAAAAGCTGCTTCATAGGAAATATTGCTGAAACAGATTCGGGAGAGGCCAACCAACATGGCACCAAATTAAACAACGCCTCCTCCTGTTCGTCAATTAATTTACGAATGGGCCAGATCCGCTTCTTTTTGTTTACCTGATGTTGTAAATCTCTATAAGTGATTATATTATTCAACCTGTTAATCTCCACATCATGAAAAGTCCGTTCCCTTACTTTTAACAATAATATTTCCTTGCTTATTTCAAGTTTATCTTTCACACAATCCTTCAGTTCTTTTTCAAGAATTTCAAATTTAAGCGAAGTTACACTACGAAGTACAGGATACTTTATTTCTATATGCTCAATCCAGGCCAGTCGCAAACTGTTTTGTAAAACTTTCTCAGCGTTTTCAACAGAAATATCCTCCACTTCGTCGAATATTTTTTGAATGATTTGCTCTTCATGAACTTCAAGATTGCTTTTTAGCTTGTCAAATTCGCACAAGTCTTCAAAATCTGCTTTTAGTTCCTTTAAAAATACCCGTGCTAAAAATTCATCTCCAATAATCATATTTAATTGAGATGGAGTCAAATATACCAGCCATTCCTTCTTTTTATCTGGTATCTTGTTTACCAAATCTAATACCTCCCCCAGTTTTGAGGCAAGCTCAGTGTTAGAAAGTGCTGAAAGTGTAAAATAGTCGGTAAAATTTCTTAATGAATTATAAACTACTGCTGCTACCAATGCCTTTTTCTGAACATAGAACCAGGTTTGGTAGTCCAACTTGGTATAAGACTGCGGAACATCAATCAACCATTTAGCTTCTTTTAACTTGGTAAGATTATGCTCAAGGTTTAGCCGGCTATCAATCTTTTCTATCATTATTGATAAGCCTTTTCTGTTTAACTGCAGTCCGTTTGCCTTCATCACGCGACTAAAAATATACCGTCTCCTAGAAAATGCTCGCCACCAGGCCCATTTGAAAAAATTACTCTCCGCTTCTATTGCTTCCTGTAACACCTCCTGAAATTCGCCTAAGTCTTCGGTTGCCAAACTAATTTCCGGCCCTTCGCCTTTAAAACAATCAATTAAAACCCGCTCTGAATTTGTAAGCCACAAAGGATCCATGTGTTTCCCCCCCTGTTCTACCATTTGCTTAAAGTGCTCGTAAACCACCGGGTCGCCTATCAATGTGATCAGTTCCCGGATTTTATTCTCTTGGGCAAGATATTCCTCACATTGGGCAAAAGAAACCGAGGCATTCACAACTTCTTTAACTGCATCGGCCATAGCAGCATTAAAAACAGGAATCTCCTCCAAAATGTGTTGAATTTTTTGAAGGTCAGAAATAGTATAATCTTTAAAAGATTTCCTATCGCTCCACGAATGTTTCTTTAACTTGAAACGGGTGCTATAGATAATATAATAGCGGAATTTTTGGAGAAATCCCTCTAAATCATCAAGCCTGAAATTTTTGTATACATGGTTTAAACTAATAAAAGTTTCATTCAATTCAGAAGTCAAATAAAGCTCTTTGAC
>CAMPJM010000760.1 GCA_946886805.1 uncultured Flammeovirgaceae bacterium
GCTACTTCATCTCCCATTAACATAGAAAATAAATGATCAGCTTCTGCGGCAGATTCAATGGTCACCAATTTTAGCCTTCTTAGTTCTGGGTTCATTGTAGTGGTCCAAAGTTGCTCAGGATTCATTTCACCAAGACCTTTGTATCGCTGTACACTCACGGTGTCTTCTTTCCCTTCCGGTGCAATTTCCTTTATTGCTGCAATTCTTTGATCCTCTGTCCAGCAGTACCTTTCTTCTTTTCCCTTTTTCACAAGGTAGAACGGGGGCAAAGCAATGTAAAGATATCCCTTGTCAATAAGGTCTCGCATGTACCTAAAGAAAAACGTCAAAATAAGCGTTCTGATATGGCTACCATCAATATCAGCATCGGTCATTATGATTACCTTATGATATCTTAATTTTGCCATATTCAATGCCTTCTCATCCTCAGGAGTTCCAAAGCTCACGCCCAAAGCAGTAATCATATTTTTTATCTCGTCGTTATCGTAGATTTTATGCTCCTGGGCTTTTTCAACATTCAATATTTTACCTTTCAAAGGCAAAATTGCCTGAAATTTCCTGTCTCTTCCTTGCTTGGCTGACCCACCTGCGGAATCACCCTCTACCAGGTACAATTCACAAACTGCAGGATCACTATCTGAACAGTCGGCTAGTTTACCGGGAAGGCCTGTGCCGCCCATTACATTTTTCCGCTGAACCATTTCGCGGGCCTTTTTGGCTGCATGCCTTGCCTGTGCAGCCAATACCACTTTGGCAACAATCATTTTGGCTTCCCGGGGATTCTCCTCCAGATAATACTGCAAAACTTCACTTACAGCACCATCTACAGCACCCATCACATCCGAGTTACCAAGCTTTGTTTTAGTCTGTCCTTCAAATTGTGGCTCTTGAACCTTCACAGAAATTACGGCTGTTAAACCTTCCCTAAAGTCATCGCCGCTTATTTCCAACTTCACTTTATCTAATAGCCCCGACTTGTCAGCATATGACTTAAGGGTTCGTGTAAGTGCCCTTCTAAATCCCGAAACGTGGGTTCCGCCCTCAATTGTATTAATATTGTTTACATACGAAACAACATTTTCTGAATAGGAGGTATTATAATTTAGTGCTACCTGAACCGGAACACCGGCTTTTTCTCCTTCTATGTAAATAGGTTCAGGAATAAGCTTTTCTCTGGTGCTATCGAGATAAGTAACGAATTCTTTCAGCCCGCCTTCAGAAATAAATTCTTCGGAAAGAAAATTACCATCATCATCTTTATCCCTATAATCTGTGAGAAAAATCTTTATTCCTGCATTTAGAAACGACAACTCCCTTAATCTCGAAGCAACAGTTTCGTAGTTAAATTCTGTAACGGTGAATATGGTATTATCGGGTTTAAATTGTACCGTGGTTCCTGTAACTTCTGTTTCGCCAACGGGTTTTACATCATAAAGAGGGATACCTTTTTGATACTCCTGCTGATAAATTTTCCCATCACGACTGTTAACCGTCACTTTCAGATCACCACTTAGGGCGTTCACACAAGAAACACCAACCCCATGCAACCCGCCCGAAACCTTATAGGTATCTTTATCGAACTTACCGCCTGCGTGAAGGACTGTCATTACAACTTCCAAAGCAGACCGGTTTTCTTTCGCATGGAGATCTACTGGTATGCCCCTGCCGTTATCACTTACTGTTACTGAATTATCCTCATTAATCTCAACTTTTATTTCATCACAGTAGCCAGCCATTGCCTCATCAATGGAGTTATCAACCACTTCCCAAATCATATGGTGAAGTCCTTTGGCCCCAATATCACCGATGTACATGGCAGGTCTTTTTCTTACTGCTTCCAAACCTTCCAGTACCTGAATATTTACTGCTGAATATTCATTCAATTTTTGCACTTTCCTTTCCGTCATATCAAGTTTTTTCTTATGTTTTTTCCGGGTAACGATTGTATTTTTCCCTTCGACAATTTTTATTTAAAGCAGGAACATTATAGATCAACCGTTACCAACCCAAAAAGCCAAAAATACAACAATTAAATGGTTTTTTCACGCTTTTTCAGGTATTAATTAAATTTTTTAGCGGGTTTTTAGTACATCGAAAGTTATCTGTGGAAGAGCTTTGTGTCTGATCTTGGCAACACGGTAATAATTGCATATTATTAATATTGAAGAAGGGCATTTTTTGGTGCTAAGCACCAAAAAATTACGACTGCCTCAGACGACCAAAAAGGGAATATTCGGCCGTAATTTTGAGGGATCCCGGAACAGGTCCGGGAATGTGTGTTATGGGTTGTACATACCCCGTCTTGTATTATTCTTTTGAAATAACTGCTCCCTGTTCGATTTTGAAATATGGAATTTAATCGCTGTACGAAATCACTCTTCCGAACAAGCTCATACCCTCTCCCGAGAGATGGTTAAATGACCTAACTTTCAACGATTTCTCCCAATGCTACTTACCCACACAACCGGCGATTTAGTACTGCCTTGTGCTGAGCATTACCAGCGTACAACCTTCAATGGTTTCAATACCTTGCTTTTGCGCTCTGTTTTCAAAAGCCATATTTTCGGTTCCAGGGTTAAAGATGATTCTTTTAGGGTTAAGGCCTAGAATATAATCATACCACGCTTCCTGGTTTTGAGGCCCAACATATAGGGTAACTGTGTCAACGCCCTCTATTTCGGGGCAATCTTTTAAATGTAGAATTGATTTTCCTGCAACCTCCCCCTTCTTAATTCCAACGGGCACCACCTCATGACCGTATTCCTGTAACATTTCAGTTGCCCGGTAAGCATATCTGCCCGGGTTGTTCGATGCACCTATTACGACTGTCTTTTTCATATCTATTT
>CAMPJM010000761.1 GCA_946886805.1 uncultured Flammeovirgaceae bacterium
ATTTTTTCAGGGAGCAATATAAAATATTTTAATCGAAAAAGGGCTTTTGTTATTTCATTTCAACTAATGAATAACAATAAGCAAAAACGATTTATTGAAATCCAAACAACAGATTTTCAAATATGAGTTAAAATAAATTAAAACAACAATGGTATTTATATAAAAATAGGGAGGCATTTATGACTATTGATAATTTTTATAAGTTTAAAAGGGGGAAAAATAGTTGTCAAGCTTCAGCGGTCTTTTTATTGCTTAGGAGTGGTTGGTAAATAAAAGGAAATATTTAGGAATGAATGATTGGACCAAGACAGCGGAATACTGATAAAAATGTATACCTAATTTCTATTATTCTCAATTTCTTTTTACATTGTAGCTTTAACCCTTATGCAATTTTAACAATATGCTATGAATGATCTTTTATTATTTGTGGGTGGTATCGGTGGCTGGGAACTATCATTACTTTTTGTGTTTTTTTTTATACCTGCGATATTTTGGCTTTGGGCCCTTGTTGATCTAATTCAAGCAAATTTTGAGGATAGTATCATCAAAATATTTTGGGCCATTATTATAATTTTCATACCTTTTGTTGGAGCCATTTTATATCTGATTGTGGGGCGTCAACAAAAAGCAATATAAAATCTGTTGTGAAATCAACTTTTTCCGCTTGATCCTATTCTTTATTATATTTATTTCTGTTTTAAACCCCTAAATCCCCTCCTAAAGGGGACTTTGGAGCAGAGATCTCATTGAGTTGAAAGCTTTTAAAAACAAGATTTCAATGCTTTTGAAAAGGAAAACTTTAAAAAAATAAAGACGATGCATTGCTAAGCGCAAGCCCCCTTTAGGGGGTTGGCAAGTCAAGCTTCAGGCTCATGACCGCCTCCTGTATAAAAAGAGCGGCCACCATCAAACTCATGATACCAGGCAATAGGATGGTGAGAGCCATGGGTTCCGCCCACATAAGTGGTTTCATCAAGGCTTGCCAGCACATTAATGCCCGGGTAAAACGATTTATAATTATACCACTCGTCATCACGTACCCACTCATCCGGTAAGCCGGTTGTGGCGGGATGATCCTTGTCATTTATCAGCACTGTTGCCTTTCTGACACCCGGATTATGGGGATGATTGGCAAAATGCGCCCCCATCATATTTCCAAACCATGGCCATTCATATTCTGTACAAGCTGCCGAATGAATGCCCACGAAACCACCGCCAGCCTGGATATAGCGTTCAAATGCTGCTTGTTGTTCGGCGTTCAACACATCACCGGTGGTACTTAGGAAAACGACCGCATCGTATTTTTTCAGCGTTTCATCATTGAAAAATGCAGCATCTTTTGTTGTATCGACCAGAAAGCCATTTTCCCTGCCCAATTGACTTAGTGCTTTGATGCCATCGGGAATGGAGGTATGCACCCAGCCCTTTGTTTTAGAAAAAACAAGCACCTGCCGGCCGGAAGGTTGTTCCGGCTGACAGGCATAAAATGAAGCTATTATCCATAAAAACAAGGCTATGGAAGCACTGGATTTAAGTTTATTCATTATATAGAAGTCTCTCTTTATTATCCCAGCCCGGCATTTCATCCATAGTGATCACACTTTGGTGGTTATAAAGATTTATGATCTGTTCTTCAGAATTACTGCTTTTCACCAGTTCGGACCAGGGCATAAAAAACACCCAACGAGGTTGCTCTTTCAACATTTCTGCAGTGGGCAGTTTCGAGCACTCCCCGATAGCCATAGGTTTATCGCCTACAATTGGCAGAATATAATCGTACCATGACTTATCAAAGCCATCTTCATATACATCAAAGGCAAAAACATCCCAGTATTGATCACCGGGATTGTATTCAGCGAAATCCCTGCTCATATCCTGCATGTCCCAAACCCAAACCAGGTTGGTAAGGCCTTTTTCCTTCTCCATATAGTCACGTGTAATCCTGTATAATTTTGCTGTTCCCTCCGGACCGGGCCTTCCTCCCCACCAGAATTTTCCCTGGTTCATTTCATGTAGCGGACGGAATAAAACCTCCACCCCTTTTTCTTTTAAATAGTTGAGATACACAGCGATTTCATCCATTCTCGACTTCCAGGTCTTGTTTAATGCGGTGCCGTCTGTGGTAAGTTCTTTCCACTGCGCATCCGTGAGTTGGGCATTTAGCAAGCCGGGATCCCAGCCACAAGGCTCACCTTGATCTGGTGGGCAGCCATGCCACATTATGTTGACGATAGCACCTTGATTCCATTGCTTTTCTGCTTCAAAAATCATAGTCCAGCGCGCATCCATATTTTCCTGCTGAAACAGGAAATCGCCACTCCAAAGTGCTGGATATTTACCCGTGGTTTCGTAGATATATTCTGTCCACTGGTCTGGATCTGCATTAGGCTCACGGTTATGAATTCCGGAAATGGTTTTCTTTCCGGAAACCTCATATAAATAGTTAAGGGATTGGAATTCGGATTTCTGGCCGTAGCTTTTATTAACGCCGATAACCATAATAATCAGGAAACTTGCCAACAGGTATCTTATAGGGTTCATCATGTAAAATTGTTTCACGAAAAGGATTTTAATTGATTAATGATTTGAGATGGAGCTGAAAAGCTTGTGCCGTATAGCGTCGGTTTCAATCCGAGTGTTTTTTTATGCGGACTATGTAGTGCTAACGTTTTCTTGAATTGATTCATACTCCTTCTAATATTGAAATACAAATCTATCTGGTATGCTCTATTTTAATGAACACTATCGTACGAAGGTCTGGTAATATTGTACGCAGTTCTAACGCTGCGGGCACAATTGTGGGTCAAACAGGCTTTGTAGAGCCTTCGAGCATTGGTCGCTGTC
>CAMPJM010000762.1 GCA_946886805.1 uncultured Flammeovirgaceae bacterium
TCAAAATAAAGTTATTGTATTATTAAATTGTATCCTGTTTTTATGGGCTTTTTCTTCATGTAGTCCCAGGCACAAGCAGGAAAAGCGGATAAACCTTTCCGGCGATTGGAATTTTCAGGTAGATTCTCTTGACCGTGGCGTGCAGGAAGCCTGGTACACGAAGGAATTGGAAGGAACAATACAACTTCCGGGTTCAATGACAACGAATGGCCACGGCAATGATATCTCTCTGGAAACGCCTTGGACAGGAAGTATTTGGGATTCTTCGTTTTTCAATAAAAAAGAATATGCTAAATATCGTGAACCTGGAAATATTAAAGTGCCATTTTGGTTACAGCCTGTAAAATATTATAAAGGAGCTGCCTGGTACCAAAAAGAAGTTACGGTTCCCGAGTCATGGGAAAACAAATATGTGGAATTATTTATAGAACGTAGCCACTGGGAAACAACGGTGTGGGTGGATGATGAGCAGATAGGTATGCGCAATAGCCTTGGAACCCCTCATGTTTTTGACTTGACGGAAGCATTAAAGCCAGGCATTCATACATTAACTGTTCGAATTGACAATCGGATAAAAGATTTTAATGTGGGAATAAACTCCCATAGTATTACCGATCATACACAAAGCAACTGGAATGGGATGATAGGCGACCTTTTTATTGCTGCACGCCCGGCATTACATATTGATGATGTCCAACTATATCCAGATGTACAAAACAAGCAAGTGGTCGTCAAGATAAAGGTCAATAATTTAACGGGAGAACCTGTCAATGCCAATATCAAGCTTATTGCTACTTCTACTAATTCAGGGGCTAAAACATTGGAACCATTGTCAAAACAAGTTGAGATCAAGGGAAAAAGCGATACACTTGAAATCATCTATCCTATGGGAGATTCCCCATTGTTATGGGATGAATTTAATCCTAACCTCTATTCAATGAAGGTGAATTTAGCGGGCAATGAAAAAAAAGATGAGAAATCGGTGACATTTGGCATGCGGGAGTTTTCAACCGAGGGCACGCAGTTTACAATAAACGGAAAGCCCACTTTTTTGCGTGGTACTATGGAAGGAGCGATTTTCCCCAAAACAGGTTACCCTTCCATGGATGTTGAAGCATGGACTCGCATTTTTGAAATATGTAAGTCTTATGGACTAAATCACATGCGGTTTCATTCCTGGTGCCCACCTGAGGCAGCTTTTGAGGCAGCCGATCAGTTAGGGTTTTACCTGCAAATAGAGGCCAGCTCATGGGCCAATCAAGGAGCTACCATTGGGGATGGCAAGCCACTGGACCAATATATTTATGATGAAAGCGAAAGGATGGTAAAAGCTTATGGCAATCACCCGTCGCTTTGTATGATGGCTTATGGCAACGAACCTGCAGGTGATAATCATGTTGAATATTTGACTGAATTTGTTGAGTACTGGAAAGCAAAAGATAACCGTATACTATATACAACCGGGTCTGGATGGCCTGTTATCGCTGAAAGTGATTTCAACAGTACCTCCGATCCGCGAATTCAGGCTTGGGGAGACGGCCTCGCGAGCATTATAAACAGCGAACCACCCAGCACGGATTATGACTGGAGAAACATTATAAATCAATATGACCAGCCAACGGTGAGCCATGAAATTGGCCAGTGGTGCGTTTATCCCAACTTCAAGGAAATACCCAAATATGATGGTGTACTTAAACCAAAGAACTTTGAAATATTTCAGGATAAACTTGTTGAGAACGGGATGGGAAATTTGGCAGACAGTTTTCTTTTGGCCTCCGGAAAATTGCAGGTATTATGTTACAAAGCAGATATTGAAGCTGCATTACGCACCCCCGGCTTTGGGGGTTTTCAACTTCTTGATTTACACGATTTTCCCGGACAGGGAACTGCATTGGTAGGGGTTTTGGATCCGTTTTGGGAGGAGAAAGGATATGTGACAGCCGATGAGTACAGCCGGTTCAATAATACAACGGTTCCACTTGTTCGCCTACCAAAGATGGTGTATTTAAATAATGAATCTTTAATAGCACCTGTAGAAGTTGCCCATTTTGGCCCGCAGCCTTTAAAGGATGTCACCCCTAAATGGAATTTAACCCATAAAGACGGAACTGTGGTTGCGGAAGGTAAATTAGCTGAAACAAGTATCCCATTGGGGAATGCTATTAAGTTAGGAACAATCCAAAAATCATTCACAGGATTGGATGACCCTGCAAAATTAAAACTTACTGTATCGGTGGCTGATTTCGAAAACTCGTGGGATATATGGGTATATCCTGCTCAATTGCCAGCCCTGGACAATCAAAAAGAAATAAAGATCACCAAGGTTTATGATCAGGCGGTTGAAAATTATTTGGCAGATGGCGGCACGGTTCTGCTAACTTTGCCAAAGGGGAGCGTAAAGCCAGACAAAGGCGGGAATGTAGCTATTGGTTTCTCCAGTATCTTCTGGAATACATCCTGGACACAAGGGCAGGCACCCCATACCTTAGGGATTTTGTGTAACCCGGAACACCCCGCCCTAAAAGAATTCCCAACAGCATATCATAGCGATTGGCAATGGTGGGATGCCATGAGCCACTCAAATGCAATCCGCCTTGATGCCGTCTCTCCTGATCTACAACCCATTGTAAGGGTAATTGACGACTGGTTTACCGCCAGACCTCTTGGGCTACTTTTCGAATGTAAAGTAGGCGAAGGCAAATTGTTGGTATCTGGAATAGATTTGCTTTCAGACCGGGATAAAAGGCCGGAAGCAAGGCAACTATTATATAGCTTAAAGAAATATATGGGTAGCAATGAATTCAATCCAATTGTAGAAGTTTCTTCTGATAAAATCAAAGCC
>CAMPJM010000763.1 GCA_946886805.1 uncultured Flammeovirgaceae bacterium
TTAATTGGGGATGGCATGGGCTTGACCCAGATCACCGCTGGGATGATCGCAAATGGCAATCATCTAGAATTGGAGCGGTTTCCCTATGTTGGTTTGATCAAAACCAGCTCTTCGGATGATTTAATCACAGACTCTGCCGCAGGAGCCACCGCTTTTTCTACCGGAGAAAAAACCTATAATGGAGCAATCGGCGTAGACGCAGAGAAAAATCCAAAAGAAACCATCTTAGAAATAGCAGCCGAGAATAACCTTAAAACCGGTTTGGTGGCAACATCTTCCATCACGCACGCCACCCCCGCAAGTTTTTTTGCCCACCAGCCTTCAAGGTCTATGGATGAAGCTATAGCCATGGATATGGTTTCTGCACCTGTAGATTTCTTTGTGGGTGGAGGAAAAGATTTTTTCGGGAATCGTGAAGACGGTTTAAATTTACTAGATAGCCTAAAAAATAATGGATTTCAGATTTTTGACGGTGTAACCGCTATATCAGTTGACGGAGAGGCAAAAGTAGCTGGCTTTATTGCCCCGAAACAACCTAAGAGCATGTTGGACGGCAGAGGCAATATTTTACAAGAGGCTTCTGAAAAAGCTTTGAATTATCTTGACAATGATAAAGGCTTTTTTTTAATGATAGAGGGTTCCCAAATAGATTGGGCGGGACATGGAAATGATTCTGACGGCATCATAGCTGAAATGATCGACTTCGATAAAGCAATTAAAGAAGTCCTGGATTTTGCTGAAAAAGATGGCAATACTTTGGTAATTGTTACAGCTGATCATGAAACAGGTGGTTATTCAATTACAGGAGGAGATAAAGGAGGAAAAATAGAGGGAGCGTTTAGTACCACACATCATACTCCTGCCCTTATTCCGGTTTTTGCCTATGGTCCAGGAGCTGACAAATTCGCGGGAATTTATGAAAATACCGCTATATTTGATAAAATGCTGGAATTGATGAACAAAGGAAAAGAATAGCATTGGCCCTTGTGTGGGATTAAATAACATTGATAAGAATATTGCGCTCAAAGTTTAACTTAATAAAAAATCAGGTGAAGGGAACTATATTATTTGTTCTCCTTCACCTGATTTTTTTTAGCACCTTCGCACAACGGGTCGATTATAAAAACTTTGACTTCCAAAAAGCTGATAGTATTGCATCGTCTTTAAAAGGTGTAAAAGGTTATTCAATTCCCGAGTTAGCCACTGCATTAACAGCAAACCTTCATACAGATGTAGAAAAGATCAGAGCTATTTATAAATGGATAGCAGAGAACATCGAGTATGATGTGGTTGAATATCATCAAAATGTAAAAGTACGGGACAAGTATTCGATAAAGCGTAGGAGGAGATATTTAAAAAGGAATTCAAAAAACATCAGCAAGAAAACGCTTAGAAAAGGAAAAGCTATCTGTTATGGCTATTCTTATCTTTTTAAAGAGTTGACTTCCTCAATTGGGATAGCCAGTCATTTGGTCGGCGGCTATTCCAGAACAAGGTCAAGCTTAATAGGGAGAAAAACGCGTCCAGATCACGCTTGGAATATAGTATTCATTGATCAGCAATGGTATCCGGTAGATGTTACTTGGTCAAGTGGCTATACAAACAAAAAAGTGACTAAGTTTGAATATCACTTTGATGACTTTTATTTTCTGACAAAGCCCGAATCCTTTATCAGAGATCACTATCCGCAGGATCCGATGTGGACAATGATTTTAGATCCTGTTCCCCTTAAAGAATTCTTTAATATGCCTGCTATTATCGAAGGATTTGATGAAAATAAAATTAATAGATTTAAACCTGAAAGTGGAATAATAAGAGCAGGTGTAGACACCACGACCCAATTTTTCTTTACTTCTAATAAAGACGAGGGTCTTAAGTCTGTTTCTTTTGATTTTATGACCTTAACGGGCTTTGAATTTATAGAAGACATGCCCTCCATCACCCTGAAGTTGATAAAATCTGACCTGGGGTATTATTGTAATTTTCAATTCTCAAAAGCAGGAAGGTTTAAATTACTAGTTTCTATAGATTCAAATCCTTCTATGCTATATGATGTTTATATAAGATGATGTGGATTGGTGAAATTTAATCTTGAGCTTCCTTGTCAGATAGTGTAATGGAGGGAACGACTGTAAAAATCACTGTAAAAATTTCCCAATATATGGAAGAAACACTATCAGGCCAATTATCAATGCCGTAACAGCACTTACAAGTACACCAGCAGCCGATAGGTCTTTGATCTTCTTGATCATATCATGCTTTTCAGGATGTACAAAATCCGCTATGTTCTCAACTACAGAATTAAAAATTTCCACAGTTATCACTAATCCAATAGCGAAAACAAGCCCAATCCAATCGTAGATGGAAATTTTAAAAGCTATTCCTGCCACTACAACACACGCAGCAATCAAAAAATGAATTCGTGAATTATGCTCCTCAGCCAATAAAATTTTCAGGCCATTAAAGGCAAACTTAAAACTTCTGATTTGATTGCTGAAGGAAAATTTTCTCAGTTTCATATAAAATATCAAACAGCAATTAACAATTATTTTACGCCATTTATAGTCTTGCTCAGAATTTTTAAAAATTTAATAGGATTTTTCGGTTAGGAAATGAATAAGAGTTGGTTTTTTGAATTATGAAACTGTTACAAAAATTACAAGTATTATAAATTGTTCTGCAAGACCTCTATTGCTCCTGCTAAATACACCAATGGAGCATTCCAGTTAATGGCAATTTCATTTGAGGCATAGGAACATTCCAAATCTGTGTATGACTCATCTGCGATATCAGATGCATACTCACATTCATCCTGTTGACCTGGATTTGGGCCTCCCACTA
>CAMPJM010000764.1 GCA_946886805.1 uncultured Flammeovirgaceae bacterium
AATGCTTTTACTGGCAGGGAATTGCACCTCGAAAATATTATTCTTCCGGCATTTACCTTGGGTATCAGACCGTTGTCTATAATCGTTCAATTAACGCGCAGTTCAATGTTGGATGTTCTGTCGCAGGATTATATCAGAACTGCCCGTGCCAAAGGATTGCGATTTTATAAGGTAATTATAAAGCACGCCCTCAAAAATGCACTGAATCCTGTAATTACTGCAGTTTCGGGATGGCTGGCCTCATTAATGGCAGGAGCATTTTTTGTGGAGTATATCTTTGATTGGAAAGGTTTGGGGTATGTCACTATTAATGCGGTTCAAAGCCTTGATTTCCCAGTAGTGATGGGCGCTACTTTGTTAATTGCCGTGATATTTGTTATTGTAAACATAGCGGTGGATATTTTATATGCAGCTATAGATCCAAGGGTACGGCTGGGATGATTGAATTAGTGAATTAGTGAATTAGTGAATTGGTGATAATGAATGAATGTCGTTTAGTTAAGGCCATTGTCCCTTCTCACTTTAGGAGAAGGGGAAGGGATGAGGTGTGAAAAAAGCTTAACTAAACGATATTGAATTGCGATTTGGTGATTTTTATGATTTATGATTTGGCAAAACTTCAAAAAAAATAAATATTGCAACGCCTATTTTAGAGAGATTTATAATTATAGCTTTGCGTTCTTCGCATTTTTTTTAACTTGTTTTTCTTTGCGTGAGCTTTTATTTCTGGCTTCTCCCGGTTAGAAATTAATGATTTGGTGAATTGTGAGTTAAGGAATACTGTCTTGGTGACTTATCGTAAAAAATGGTTTTAACGGTAACCGTAATAGAATGAAAATATATTTAATTGGGATGCCTGGTTCGGGAAAGTCCACTATTGGAAGCCCTTTGGCGGAAAGTTTAGGTGTTCCTTTTTTTGATTTAGATTATATTATAGAACAGGAGGAGGGGATGCTCGTGCGGGATATTTTTGCTGCTAACGGTGAAAATTATTTTAGGGAACTGGAACGACATTGGTTGGAAACCACTTCAGGTATTCATTCCGACTTTGTATTATCTACCGGGGGAGGAACACCCTGCTTTTTCGAAAATATAACATTTATGAAAGACAACGGGAAGGTAGTTTATTTAGATATAGACATGTCGACATTGGCGGAACGATTACAAAAAGAAGGCCTCAAATTGAGGCCATTATTAAGAGAATATACTACTACCGAAGCCCTTAAGACTTATCTGCTGAATACCTATTCAAAAAGAAGCGCTTTTTTCGAGAAGGCCCATATGCACGTCAACGTAAAGAGCGAATCTCCCCATCAGGTAGTAAATAAAATTATTTCTTCTATTAAAAATTAAATCCTACTGTAAGCATTGCCCTGGTAGAGCTATTATCGAAGGCCGTTGAAAAGCCGCCATTATATATCGGTAAATAGTTTGATTCATACATAGTGTTTATCACAGCCACGTCAATGTAATATTTCGGAAGTCGAATACCACCGCCGATAGACACGGATTGTCTGCTTCTATCTACACCATCACCTAAAGAATCATCAGTAGGATCATCGAAAAAGGCATATCCTGCTCGTACCCTGAATATATTAAATCTATATTCACCACCTACCTTATAATTTAATGATCGGTTATTGAAATTGGCATTGATAAATTGGTTGGTCTCTTCAAAAGCATTATCATTTGAGCTATAGTGATTTTTAGAATAGTTTACATATTCTACATCTGCGGTAATAAAACCATTTTTTCCAAAGAAATAGGTAGCTCCGGCATTATAAGTCGAAGGAGTCCTCAATTCAAAATCATAAGCAAAAGGAAGACTACTTTCATAAGGGGTGTTTGAATCTTTATAATAAGCTGAAACTATAGGATTCGATCTTTCTTCTATGTTATAAAAAGTTGGAGAAGAATAAGATAACCCGATTGCGAGTTCATTTACAGGTTTATAAATTAAGCCAAGCGATAAGTTAACTCCAGATCCTTCGATTGACCTTCTGTCATAAAGGGTAAAATAATCAAGATAAGCGTCTGGATTCAGAGGCGTTTCCGTATACCTTCTTTCTAATTCGTAGTCGATATTAACAAATCCGACACTGGCTCCAACGTATAATTTGTCATTAAAATTTCCGCCGTAGGCAAAAGTTGTTTCATAGGTAGCACCGCTACTGGTAAACTGTTCGGACTGGCGATTAGATATTGGCTTGTTTAAATCATCTGGATTGTCAATTGGAATTACATCCTGGTCATAGAAAAATATTGTATCTCCATTTTCATCATATAAATTACCTTCATCAAAGAATTCGTTGACCAGATAAGTTTCATAGGCTAAGTCAGCGATATCGATGGGGCCGCCATTATTTAAATAATCGACAGAAAAATTTATAAAACTTTCATCAGATTCAAAATCAGGAACAGAACCTTTAAAATAAAAATCATTAATTCTGGTCATGCTGATTCCGAAGGATCCACCTTTCCACGCCTCTGAAGTATTTCGTTTGGTGTTATTTAACACAACTCCTACATTTCCAAAATTAAAATTAGTTTCATAGTCAGAAGAATTTAATTCTCCCGATTGAAACTCGGAATTGTGAAACCCCAAAGACGGACTAAATGAGAACTCCGATCTGTTGAAAAAGCCGAGGCCGGCCGGGTTCCCAATTGTGGAAGTCAGATCACCACCTAGGGAAGTTGATGCACCCCCCATTCCTTGCATCCGCGCACTTCCAGAGATTTCTCTTTGGCTAAAAATTTGCGCATAATCTAAATAATCCTGTCCTTTTACATTAAAATTTAGGCAAAAGGATAACACGCTTATACTTATAAGCAAAA
>CAMPJM010000765.1 GCA_946886805.1 uncultured Flammeovirgaceae bacterium
CAAATTTTGAGCCCGCAAATCAGTTCGTGACACGAGAATATAAGAACGGCTATAGCTTTGGCTAATATTCGAATATCCTATACTAATTTTTCCTATTCTGAGTACGCATAGTGATGCTGTGGAAGAGTAGTTTTCTGCCAATCAAGGAGCTTGGAGCCAAATCCTTAATTGGCAGACCCAAATTGCGGAGTGACTATGTTTCATAGTGCCATGATTTTGATATATAGTATGCCTTCAGGATTATTCTGCCTTGTGAGAATGGTTTTGCTGACATCGATAGCCCGCAACTTTATAATCGTTCTTATAGGCCATAAAAATTTACAAAGAGCAGCTGCTCTGGAATAATGGATCTCATGCAGTTTCGTAACCGCTTTAGTCTAGCCTTATACCTTGCTCAAGTAAAACGACAGCCTACAAAACCAACAAAAATCATAGATGAATGAAACAGTTATTTAGAGAACTATTTGAATATAACCATCATTTTAATCAAAAATTGTCTGATGTTTTTACGGACAGTCCAGACAAGACCTCTGAAAAAGCAGTGAAATTGTTTAATCATATTTTGAATGCTCATCAAATTTGGAACAACAGAGTTGAACCAAGAAAAACAACTTTTGGTGTTTGGGAACTTCACGCAATCCACGACTTAAAAAACATTGACAAGGCAAACTACGAACATACTTTGCAAATCCTTGACACGGTTGACCTAAATGAAAATATCAACTATTCAACCAGCAAAGGAAAAGCGTTTAATAACCGCATCAGGGACATACTTTTTCACGTGATTAACCATTCGACATATCACAGAGGACAAATTGCAACAGAATTTAGGCAACACGGGCTGGAACCTTTGGTTACTGACTACACTTTATACAAACAGCCAATTGCTTTTAGTACCTGAGTAGTTACAATTATTGAAGACAGAACCCGACAAACCACTGAAAAATTTAGTTGCTGCAAAGTGGCATGTTAGAAATGAACTTCATGTCAGAAATCTCACGTTCTTCAATAGATAGAATATAGATATGACAAAAACAGAAGAGCAGATAGACCAATTTAGGCCAATGCTATTTTCTATAGCTTACAATATGCTTGGCTCCGTTGCGGATGCAGAAGACATGGTTCAAGAAACCTATGCGAGCTGGTTGAAAACCGAAAAGGGCCATGGCGAAAACCCAAAGTTTTATTTGATAAGAAGTGTAAGTAACAAGAGTCTTACTTTTCTGAAGAAAATCAAACAAGAAAGAAAAGCATATCTCGGGACCTGGCTGCCGGAACCTCTGTTTACCCAACCGAATGAGAATAGCAACGATATTAAAACCGATCTTTCCATTGGATTCATGTATTTACTTGAAAAATTAACCCCAATGGAAAGGGGAGTGACTATTTTAAGAGAGGCTTTTGACCTACAGTACTCCGAAATTGCTGAAATATTTGACATTGCTGAGGACAACTGCAGGCAATATCTCAGCCGTGCTAAAAAGAAACTACAGCTTGAGAAAAGTAGGTATACAGTTGATAAAAAGGAGCATGAGGAAATTCTGCGCAAATTTCTGGATGCCAGCTTGAGCAAAAATATTGACGGAATTATCGACTTGTTACGTGAAGATGTAACCGCTTACGGAGATGGGGGTGGAAAATCGCCCGCTATTTTACATCCATTATCAGGAAAAGATAACGTTTTGGGTCTACTCCTTGGAGGAAAGGGAAAATCCAGACCTGTTTACAGAATGGAAATTTTGTCGGCAAACGGGCTTAGTTGTGCAGCCTTTTATCAAACAAATAAAGATACCACTCCCGATATATTAATAAGCATTGATATAGATGATAAGAAAAAAATAAGCAACATTTATTACCTGGCCAATCCGGAAAAGCTACAACATTTATCCCATAAGAATTTTTAACGGAAATTTTGTCACAAATTCCATAAGTAGAGTCTTACAGGTGAAAACTATATTTTAAATCAAAAATTCTACAAAAATGGAAAAGGAAATGAGTATTAAAACAATTCCGACTAGATCAAGGATCATGGCTTTTCGTATTATTACCTCGATACTGATAATTGGTATGTTGGCAGGCGGAATATCCACTCTTTTTAGAATTGAATACCAAGTCAATCTCTTTAATCATTTGGGCTACCCATTGTTTTTAATGAGCATGATCGGTATCGGTAAAATCCTTGCAGCGATAGTCCTGATTTTACCTGGTATTCCACCGCTGAAAATTGGCGCCTATGTGGGCACTTTTATCGTATCTATTTGTGCCTTTGTTTCACACATTGTTGCCAATGACAGTATTTTCGCAATTATAAATCCATTAACGCTAACGGCTATTGTATTGGCTGCATACTTTTTGAACCCATACATTAAAGTTGTATCGACAGACAGCGTCTAAAAATTAATGTTGAAAAATATGCGAAGAGCTACAGCCGCCCACAATGCATAAAACCAGTGGCATGTGGATTTTTCATTCGCAATTTAATAAATTGGTAGTGGCTTAAAGTAGAGTGCTTTTAAGCCGCTACTGCTTTTATAACTGAGACAACTATGGTGGATGAATCCTCAATGACTTAGGGACAAAATCAGCCGACTATGACACCTATGGCTTTCCAAGGCTGATAATATCTCACCCGTTTACAATAGCAATTCTCTCCTCATTTAATCCAATATCCAACTCTTTTGGTCACAATTTAGATTATTTTAGTATAGATGTAAGGTAAAATATGATGGAAATAATAAGGGTGGGTTTTATGCCCTTTAGGTTTCTATACATAAGGTGGATATTCCGGTGATGCTGACCCCTGTTCCGGTGATGGTGACCCCCTAAAGGTC
>CAMPJM010000766.1 GCA_946886805.1 uncultured Flammeovirgaceae bacterium
CCGTAGGTTTGTGCTTAACTTAACACTAGGTAACATTGAAAAAAATCATTGAAAATGAGACCCTATAAACCCTCTCACTTTAGGAGAGGGTATGAGCTTGCCCCGAAGGATTTCGGGGGTGAGGTTAAATAAAATCCTCATTTTTAATGATTTTTAATTGCTAAATTTGATTTTACACGACGGATTAACTTTAAATAAAACCCAATACATGAAGCAGTGCCTTGTTCTTATTTTTACGCTAGTTCAATGGGGCTCTTTATTTTCGCAAGAGGTCGATAGGGCTACGCAACATTATTCAGACAGCCTTTACCAGCTTGTCAGGCAATCGCCTAATGATAGTGTTAAAATAGAGAGGCTTTTGAATTTGAGTTTCTTTTGGTGTGATAGGGATACAACAAAGGCCTTTCAATATATAGCTGAAGCCGACAAAATAATGAATGATAAACCGAGCGATTATCAGAAGGGATTGCTGTATCATTTTAAGGCGAATGTTATATACACCCACGACATTGAAAAGGCAAAAGCATATTATATGAAGGCGGACCGTTATTTTTCCAACTACTCATTGCCAAGAGCGTATTTTTATCAGTCCAAGGCATGGAACAATTACGGCACTTTGCTGCAAGTACAAGATAGCGCAGGCAGGTTTATGGATATTATTATCGACAAAGCCCTCCCCTATGCGCGTCTTGCTGGTGATAGCATAGCTGTAGGAAATCACCTTCAAAATATAGGATTATTGCTCTCGAATATCCAGGATTTTAAAAAGGCGAATAACTATTTTAATCAGGCTATTCACACTTTTTCGAAATTTCCCAAAGCTCATGAAGATAAGCTTACTGTATTTGTAAATGCCGCAAAAAATTCAATGTTGGATTTCGATTTTCCGAATGCCAGAACCTATCTTGACAGTGCTGCAATCCAATTAGCTCACATACCTCATTCCAATTATGCGCCCTATTATTTTCGATCAGAAGGTGTTTATTACCGTAAAAGAAGGCAAAAAGCAAAAGCGCTTGAATATTTTAAGAAAGGGATAGAATCAGCCAAAACTTTCTCCGATAGTTACTCTCTGCGGGACATTAATTTTGAAATTTATGCCACCTACCGGGATTTTGGGGATTATAAAAACGCTAAAAAATACCTTGAAATTGCCGATGATTACGCACCGAATACTATTTTGCATAATCTGTTGCTGCATCAACGGGAAATGGCCAATACCGAGTATCACCTGGGGAACTATAAGGCGGCATATGAACAGATGAAAGCGTATGCTTTGGGTAAAGATACGCTACAGGAAAATAATATGGCGTTGAAAATCCTCGACCTGGAAAAGAAATATCAAACCATAGAAAAAGAAAATCAGATTCTGAAACTGCAGGATGCAAATCAGAAACAGCAAATGTCGATACATCGTAATAAGCAGTGGATCACATTGTTGATTGCTGGTTTAGCTCTCGCACTCATTGTTGCGTATTTTTCCTGGAAGCTGGTTCAAAACAACCGCAAGATGCTGGTTCAAAATGAGAAGCTACATCAGGAGGAACTGTTAAACCTAAAGCAGCAAGAAAGGCTTCAGCAGTTTAACTCTATACTTCAGGGACAGGAAGAAGAGCGTAACCGCATCTCACGCGACCTGCACGACGGTCTCGGGGGATTGCTGGCAGGGGTAAAACTACGTCTATCGTCCATTGCCAATAAAGCACAAAAGAAAACCCAGGCAGCAGACGAAGAAATAGACTCTGTGATTCTAGAACTTGATCATTCTGTTGATGAACTCAGGAGGATTGCCAGAAACATGATGCCCGAATCGTTGCTTTACATGGGACTGAAGCCTGCACTAGCCGATTTGTGCAAGTATATGGATACTCCCGCCACGTCTGTTAAGTTTCAAGGCTTTGATTTGAGTACTTCCTATCGTCAACCGATACTTATTGGTGTGTACCGCATAGTGCAGGAGCTGCTAAATAATGCTATAAAACATGCCAAAGCGTCTCAAATTATTATTCAGTTAAGCGAGAGTAACAATCATCTTTTTCTCACCGCAGAGGACGATGGTTGTGGATTTGATATGAGAAATGTTACGTTAAAGGGATTGGGATTGAAAAATATTGAAAACAGAGTGGCCTTGTTGCAAGGGAAATTAGAAATAGACAGCAAGCTGGGACAAGGAACAACTATAAATATTGAGTTAGCTATCTGACATGGATAAAGAAAGCCTGAACATCATTATTATTGACGATCATCCTGTAATATTACAAGGGTTTACCTTTATGCTGCAGGACATAGCGGGGATTAAATTGATTGGGAAATTTACTGATGCCGACTCGGGTTTGGACTACATCGCCAATAATTCTGTGGATATAGTTTTATTGGATATAAACCTACCCAATAAAAATGGGATTAATGCATGTGCTGAAATCCAGGAGTTAAATTCCAATTGTAAAGTCATCGCCATTAGTAATATTAACGAATACAGTATTATACAGCGCATGCTTCAGGCAGGTGCATCCGGCTACCTGCTAAAAAATGCTTCTACTGATGAAGTTGTAGGTGCCATTCACAAGGTGGTTGCAGGAGGAATCGGCCTGAGTCAAAATGTACAGGATATTATGGCCAGCATGAGTTCCGGCAACGTTCCTGTCATAACAAGAAGGGAAAAGGAAATACTTCGGTTGCTGGCTAAGGGTTTAAGTTCCGCAGAAATAGGTGAAAACATATTTATCAGTCCGCTTACAGTGGAAAGCCACCGGAGAAACCTGCTTCAAAAGTTTAGGGTTACCAACGTGGCCGCACTCATCCATAAAGCGATGGAAATGA
>CAMPJM010000767.1 GCA_946886805.1 uncultured Flammeovirgaceae bacterium
TTCCAACTCCACCAGATATTTCCCACTTGTCCAATTATCTACTCCCTTCAGCAAAATTTCTTTTTCTGATTCGGTATCAAATGCCGTTTCAAAGACTACCTCCTTTTCCCAGTTTGCTTCATCAGCCTCATTTTCATAGGGATCGTGAGGGAACAACTTTTTAAATTCCGCCTTCGAAATTTCCTGGTAATCCGGGGCTGCCCAGGGCCGGTCTCGTAGGACGTTTTCCGGAGCCAATAATTTAAACACCCTGATGCTTCCCTTAGCAGGTACAAACTCACCGTTCAGATTTTGGGTAGTTATCCTGATTTTTTGATCGTCATCTTTTTTTCTAAGGACTCCCGGTATTTCCATGGTGGCCGTAAGGGTATGATAGCCAACTTTTACGATGGTAGTGGCACTTCGTGTTTCGCCGTTGAGGTCGGTCACATCAGCAGTGATTTCATAATGAAACGCCGGCAGATTATCTTTTGATACACTAAGATCGGGAATTGCAGCGAAGTCAATTGTAAACTTTCCTTCTGCATCTGTAGTGGTTTCCCCATGCGTTATTTCCTGTGCTTCGGAACTGTAGCCGCCATAAGGGCGGTGCCAATAAAACCAGGGCGGGTACTGTACTTTTCTATGCACCCGGTAAACCACCTTTGCATCCGTAATATTGCTGCCTGCAAAAGCTACAGCCGTTCCCTCTACAGTGATGGTGTCGCTTACCTGATAAGTTTTTGTGACTGGTTCAAATTGTGTTTCAAATTTCGGGCGTTTGTATTCTTCTACGGAGATAATATGCGCTCCATTTTCGAAATTGTCCATGAGATCATAAAGGCGGCTATCCTCTTCATAATCCTCTTCTATACTTATCGTGTATTTTCCTGTCAGACCACCTGTTGGCAAAACAAATTCCCCACTAAAAGAGCCGAATTCGTTGGTTTTTACCCTTATCGCACTCACTTCCTGATCGTTCACATCCTCCAGATAAACCCGAACAAATTCGTTCGTTACGATTTCTGATTTGTCTCCTTTTGATTTTAATAGAATTCCCTTGAAATAGACTGTCTGGCTTGGTCTGTATATGCTTCTATCTGTGAAAATAAAGGGCTTGACTGTAATATAATCCTTTTCATCCGTGTCCTCTCTTCCATAATTATAGAAATAATAGTCACCAAATATGGCCTCATCGTCTTTGGTCGTAACCCTTACTTCAACGCCATAGTGGTATTTATTAGTGGAAAAACTTGCAATACCATAATTGTCAGACACCTTATTGCTAATAACATTTTTACCCTTTTCACGCCTACCAAAAATTTGCAGTTTTGCCTCCGAAATAGGTGCTCCATTATTTCTGTTTACCACCTGAAAGCGATATTCACGATTTTCTTCTGTCTGAACAAGGGCTAAGTTTGTCACTTGTACAAAACTGTAACCGAATATGGCATTCTCATCAATATTGCCTTTGTTCTCGGTGGCTACGATCAGGAAATTTCCTTGTGGCAGTGCCGGAACCAATACCTCTGATGCGTGTTGCTGGTAATCAAATTCATTTCGTAGGCCTATTTCCCACGCATTAGCGGCCGTAAGGCCATTGATAAAAGCAACCTTGGCAGAATCACTTCTCAGCTTATAAAAGTTTTCTTCCTCGTTTGCATTTACTTTGTACACCCGGAAACTTAGGCTATCTATATTTTTAAATTCGACCAGTAACCGCGATGGCAAACCGATTGGTGTGTATTTTTCGGCTTTAATGGAGAGGCTGTTGCTTAAAATGTTATTTTTGAGCAGCGCACAATCTACTGCACCGGCACTTTCAGGAAATGCTGAAATAGCCTTTTCGCAGATTTCCAGGGCGGTTTTCCTGTCAAACCGATGCGCTTCGGCAGTTTTGGGCTGGTATAGGTCAGCTTGCTGATTGTAGAAAGTGGCTATCTTAAAATCAATGGTAGTCGAAATAGGATGTTCTGCATATGTTGTTTTTAACTTCATCAAAGCTTTTAGATAATGCTCCTCTGCATTTTCCAGGCGGGCATTGGCCTTCACAAATTCCAACCTTTCTAAATCAACCGTTACAAAAGCAGTCGAATTTTCATCATTTGTATGGAAGCCTAACAATTGCTGGTAAATTCTTAAGGCATTAAAGTTGAGCGAGGTGGAATCAGCCGTTTGCAGTTGAATATTCCTCAAATCTTTGAAATACAAGCTGTCGGTAATTTCAAACTTGTAGGCAGGCCGTGAGATGGCGGTTTCCTCTGATTTATAAAATTCCAAAGCATTATGTGCCAGAAAATTGAAGAGGGTAGGGCGGTAGGTTTTGGACCCTCCCTGTAAGATCAAAATTTCGTTAAAGGTGTTCAGATCAACACGTTGAATTTGCTGCGCATTTTCCAGAGAACTTTGATAATAATGATGTATTTCCCGGAAAAGCGTCTCAGGATCCCATGTCCTGAAATCCGCTGCATCCACCTTCTCCTCTGTATTTGTCCGGTTGTAAAACTGCCATCGATTCGCCTGGTAATACTGCCAATAGATATTGGCGAGGACATTTTCAAGCACATTTTTTAGAGGAACTTCACTTTTTTTCGCTATCTCATCCTTAAACTGGTTCACCACCTTTAGCTGCGCGTCTTCCTCCAGCGTCAGCATAAACTTCGATTTGTAGAGCAGTGTTTTTACCACTTGCGGATGATTGTTTTCTTTTTGAGCTTGTTCATATATCGAGTCAACCACCACAGCCGCAGATTTAGGAAGGCCTTGAAGTTCATATTTCTGAACTGTATTCCAGAATTTGGGATATGGATTTTCATCGTTTTGTGCCATAGCAGTCATAG
>CAMPJM010000768.1 GCA_946886805.1 uncultured Flammeovirgaceae bacterium
AACTCATCAGGAGAGATTTCGCCCAGTCCTTTAAACCTTGTGATTTCAGGTCTGTTGCCCAATTTAGCAACCGCTTGTTGTTTTTCGGTTTCGCTGTAGCAATAGATGGTTTCCTTTTTGTTCCTAACCCTGAATAGCGGTGTCTCCAAAATATACACATGGCCGTTGCGGATCAAATCAGGGAAAAATTGAAGGAAATAGGTTAATAACAAAAGCCTGATATGCATTCCATCAACGTCAGCATCAGTAGCCACCACTATTTTTCTATATCTCAAACCATCAAGTCCATCTTCGATATTTAATGCATGTTGAAGCAGGTTAAATTCTTCATTTTCATACACCACTTTTTTTGTAAATCCATAACAGTTCAAAGGCTTTCCTCTGAGACTAAAAACTGCCTGCGTCTGTACGTTTCTTGATTTGGTTATTGATCCGCTTGCAGAATCACCTTCGGTAATAAACAACATGGAATCATCCCGGTTTTCTGCCTTTGGATCATCATAGTGGATACGGCAATCCCTTAATTTCTTATTGTGAAGGTTCGCTTTTTTTGCTCGTTCATTTGCGAGTTTTTTTATACCCGCTATTTCTTTTCTCTCCCGTTCAGATTGCAGGATCCTCTTTAACAAGGCATCTGCAGAATCAGAAAACCTGTGCAAATAATCGTCTAAAGCTTTTTTAACAAAATCATTTATAAACGTACGCATGGTTGGTCCGTTTGGCCCTACGCTCTGCGATCCCAATTTGGTTTTTGTTTGCGACTCAAAAACCGGCTCCTGCACTCTTACAGAAATAGCAGCAACAATTGAGGCGCGGATATCGGTAGCGTCAAAATCCTTCTTATAAAACTCCCTTATCGTTTTCACAACAGCCTCTCTGAAGGCAGCAAGATGCGTTCCTCCCTGGGTAGTAAATTGCCCGTTCACGAATGAATAATATTCTTCGCCATACTGGTTGGAATGTGTCATTGAAATTTCAATATCCTCGCCCTTGAGGTGAATAATAGGATATCTTATATTTTCTGAATCTGTTTTCCTTTGCAGAAGATCAAGCAGTCCATTTTCAGAATAGAATTTTTTGCCATTAAAATTTATTGTGAGACCTGCATTCAGGAAGACATAATTCCAAATCTGATTTTCCAGGTATTCGGGAATAAAATGGTAATTTTTGAAAATAGTATTGTCCGGTTCAAAGGCTATCAAAGTACCATTTCTACCGCTGGAACTATTAATGGCGGTGTCGTTTTCCAGGTTCCCCCGTTCAAACTCCGCTATTTTTGTTTGTCCTTCCCTAAATGCCTGCACCTTAAAATATGATGACAAGGCGTTGACGGCCTTTGTACCAACCCCGTTCAAGCCTACCGATTTTTGGAAAGCCTTAGAATCGTATTTACCGCCGGTATTTATTTTTGAAACGCAATCCACAACCTTACCCAAAGGAATTCCACGACCATAATCCCTGATCTCCACTCTATGATCAGAAATTTTCACCTCTATTGTCTTGCCATATCCCATCACATGTTCATCGATGCAGTTATCTATAACTTCTTTCACTAACACGTAAATTCCATCGTCCTGAGCAGAGCCATCTCCCAATTTTCCTATGTACATACCTGGCCTAAGCCTTATATGTTCTTTCCAATCAAGTGATCGTATGCTGTCTTCGTTATAATTATTATTTTCTGCCATTTAAAATTAAATTGTTGAATTGTTGAATTGTTGACTAAAACCAAACCTGGGCAAATAGGAGTTTAAAGTCCAAGGTTCAAGGTTCAAAGTTTAAAGTTTAAGATTCGAGGTTCAAAGTTAAGTCCACAAAATTTCATCCGCCTTTAAAATATTGATATTAAACTTTTAAAACTTAAGAAAGAGCTTCCCACAATTTGTAAAAACCTATACAAATTTAAGCAGTTTTAACTTTTTTCAGGACAATATAAACCAACCAGAACAACCAGCCAACTATAAGTATAATGCTTGCATATACCAGAAAGCTGTAACCCGCAGTAGGCACATATTCAATGTTATTATATAATCCT
This sequence comes from uncultured Flammeovirgaceae bacterium, assembly GCA_946886805.1. The sequence continues at coordinate 2,036 of CAMPJM010000768.1, forward strand.
ATAAACAAAGTACCCATCGCGTAAAATAGATTAAGGACTACAGAAAAGCTCCCAAGCCAATTTATTAAATTCTTTTTAAAAGGTTCATCTCCAAATATAAATCTATTACTTTTATTATCTGTTTTTAGCATTCCAATAAATTTGGATAAGGCCAGCAAAACCGCATTTGTCAGAACAATAATAATGATCATTGTGTAGAAGAACGCGTTCTTAGATATGAGCATGGCCGGAATAACGCCGCTCCCCAAAGAAACATCAACTTCTGGCCGTAAAGCGGCGTAGACAAATAATAGTGTCGCCAAAAATCCCAATAAGGAAAAAAACCAAAAAAGCTTAATAAACTTATTCATAATTTAATTGTATGATTCGTATTTTAACTGTGTAGATCCGTGATCGAAAATCTAATTGTCAGTTTACTTTGCAATACTACACTACCAAATATTAATGAGCGCATTTAATTTATATCTTTGCAAAGTAAAAACTTTTTTTTCAGAAACGGAGACAAGATTTGAATAAGTATGGGACAAGAAGATTCAAAAGAGACCTGTAAAATTTCAAAAACCCTTATACGTCAGGCTGTACAATGAGCAAAATCTCTGATAAAATTTTATTTTTAGAAGCGACGTGGTTGAAACTGTTCGATAAACTGAACTCAAAATATAAAATGCTGCTTTTAGCTTGCAGGCACAAAGACAGCAATCGCTCATGACCTCCGTCTGGCGCAAGCGTCCGCTTGTGCCCTTCATCCGAGCATTGGCACAGGCTTCACTGCTTAAAAACAAAA
>CAMPJM010000769.1 GCA_946886805.1 uncultured Flammeovirgaceae bacterium
TTACTATCCTTACCAATATGCCAGTAGCGGTAAAAGAAGTGCAGGATGTAGTCAAGGGAATGGGTTTCCATGCTGTTACAAAAACAATCTTTGGATAACCCAAATTAATTTTAAAATCTAAATTTAAAAATCATGCAGTCAATACTTATATTTATAGGGGGATTAGGGGGACAGGAGGTTTTGTTGATCCTAACAGCTTTCTTCTTTTTCTTTGGGGCAAAGAGAATACCTGAAATGGCCAGAGGTTTGGGAAGGGGCATCAAAGAATTTAAAGATGCCACAAATGAAATCAAGAAGGAGATTGAAAAAGTAGGAGAGGGTGCAAACGATAAACCCAAGGATAAGGGATAATACAGCCTGTTTCGTGATAGAATTTTTTCTTGGTTAATTTTGATTTGGCCGGGCGCCATCAGTCGGTGCCCGGTTTTTTGCAAACTGTTTACTTTTATTCTGGCCGCGGCAGTCAAATTTTTAAGTTACAGTTTATTTCATGGTTGTACATTGCAGCTTTCAAATCTTCTCGTGTCTTATTTTTAAGTCCGGGCCTTGTACGGACAGAAAACCCATTGCTCCATCAGCTATGTCTAACAGAAAATTTCCCACCAGCTGAAAGGACAATGCTTCAGGTCTACGGCTGATATCGGAGATCAACAATAGCAATATAAAGGCAATAAAAATCCCTGTCCATACTGAGATGGGCTAGTCTTACCATTCTCCACGGACAGGGACTTCTGTAATGAGGCATCTGGAAACTAATTCGCCTTTTAGTTAAAAAACTGAGACGTTAATTGTTCCACCCCCCTCCCAAAGCTTGATAAACATGGACCATAGCGTTCAGTTGATCCGTTTTAGTCTCGATCAGTTCTATTCTTGCCTCAAGTGCCTCCCTTTGAGTCAAAAGCACTTCCATGTAATCGGCACGTGCCGATCTAAACAGATTATTGGATATTAAAATGGACTGGTTCAAAGCATCAACCTGTTGTACCTTCAGGTCATAACTCTTTTGAAGGTTATTAATCCTGGAGAGTTGGTTAGCTACCTCGATATAACCCTTTAAAATACTTTGCTCATAATTAATCACTGCCTGCAATTGCTTGGAGTTTGCTGATTTAAAATTTGCCTTGATAGCATTACGATTGATCAGTGGTGCTACAAGATCACCTGCTAATGAATAAAGCATCGATTCAGGGGTAGTCAACAAATACTTGGGGTTAAATGCCTGATAACCTAATCCTGCAGTGATGCGAAAAGAAGGATAAAAGCTGGCCTTGGCTATTTTTACATCAAGTTTTGCTGCCGAAAGATCAAGACCTGCCTGTTTTATGTCAGGTCTGTTGGCCAATAGCTGTGAAGGTACTCCCTCTTTAACAATGGAAGGCATCAAATCCTGAAAAGTCGCTGAATTTCTCGGGATCGGCTGAGGAAAGCGACCTACCAAAAAATTAAGTTGATTTTCGGTTTCAATGATTTGTTGCTGAATATAAAAAATTAAACTTTGATTTTTCGCCACTTCAGCTTCAAACCTCTTTACTGCAAGCTCGGTTACTTTTGCTGCCTGTTTCTGTAACTTCACTATCCGTAACGCATCCTTTTGGATCTCGATATTTTGATTTAAAATATTGAGTTGATTGTCCAGTGCCATCAATTCATAATATGAAGCAGCAATTTCTGCAACCAATTGTGTCACCATGAAATTCTTGCCCTCTACAGAAGACAAATACTTTAAGACAGCGGCCTTTTTGCCATTGCGCAGTTTCTTCCAGACATCCAGCTCCCAGGACGCATAGGCGCCAATCATAAAGTCAGGCAGGGGTTCGGGAAATTCTTCCCCGGACTTGATCTCATTATTGGCTTCTAAAGCTCCGAACCGAGTATACCTGCCTACTTTGTCCACTCCGGCTGCTCCCTGAATATTGAGAAAAGGCAAATACTCACCCTTCCTTATCCGAATTTCATTGTTTGCGATGCTAATTTCCTGCAGTATGATATTCAATTCTTGATTATTACTTAATGCAGTGTCAATCAGCGACCTCAAATTAGGGTCTGTGAAAAAATCGCTCCACTTGATTGTGGCTGTATTCGTAGTATCCTGTGAGCCATTAAAGCTCACAGGTACTGAGTTGTTTGCGCTTCTTACCGAAGTTTCCGAGGTTTTGCAGCCCCAAACCGATAGTATTAGAAAAGCTACGGCTACGGATTTGTATATGATATATTTATTCATCTTTGATTCCTTTTTTCTTCAGCAACTTTTTTATTTTTTTGATTATGGAGGATTCTGAATGACTTTCAACAAAGTCCTCACTTAAAGGATTTTCATCTTCATCTCTAATGAATTTACGGCCTTCCGCAAGTGTACCAAATATAAAATAAAGACCTGGCACTATAATTACCCCGAAAACTGTTCCGAACACCATACCACCCATCGCAGAAGATCCGATGGTCCGGTTGCTGATGGCGCCGGGGCCAGTTGCAAGAACAAGTGGGATCAAGCCTGCGATAAAGGCAAAAGAAGTCATCAGAATAGGGCGGAAACGTACTCGTGCCCCTTCAATGGCGGCCTCTAGTACGGTGGCTCCTTGCTGGTGTTTCTGTGCAGCAAATTCTACAATAAGCACGGCATTTTTGCCTAAGAGGCCAACAAGCATAATTAGACCAATTTGCGCATAAATATCATTGGCCAATCCCATTAATTGTAGTAGCAAGAATGATCCGAAAACACCCGCAGGTAGGGAAAGAATTACAGCAAGCGGTATGATAAAACTTTCATATTGGGCAGCAAGTACCAAATAAACAAAGATCAGTACCACAATGAAGATATA
>CAMPJM010000770.1 GCA_946886805.1 uncultured Flammeovirgaceae bacterium
GCAACTGCCTTCTAAGCAGTAGGTCGATGGTTCGAATCCATCACGGATCACTTGAAAATCAAGGAGTTATATACAAAATGTAGCTCCTTATTTTTTTGCTCACCATTTTTTTTTACCATTATTCTGATCCTAGATTCCGCTTGGCCCTTCAATTCTTCTGCTCTAGTATAAAATAAGCACTTGAAAAAAATTCTCTCATATATTCCTGACGATGATCCGGAGGCAAAATCAATTGCTAAAAAGCATATAAATAAAATTCATCAGAAAACCGGCTATTCAGAAAATCAAATTGGATCATTGTCCAAATCAACGAGCGAGTTTGTTCTTTTGGTAAGATATGAGGTGTGGGCTAAATAGCGAAGCGGTTTACGGCGTGTTAATTTGCTTTTATTGCATGCAGCCTTCACGGCCCGCATAACCCACACCATATCTCCTAGAGTGATTCGTCACTGATGAAGATTCGTAGTGACCAAGGGGAGCTAACTTCCGCGCAATGCCTTGCTACTTTCAAATTTAGGATACGGGGCGGTTTGAGCAATTGAAAGCGGGAAGGTTGGCAAAGAAAATCTCTCGGCGTGCAGGATCTCGGTGACGGTCACGGATGACCGGAATTTTTTATGTTTTTCGCATAAGACATTTTGGACGTTGGTAAACCGTGGAGCTGTGATTCAGGAATCCGGATAGGCACCACAAGATTAAGAGGAGACGTGGGCCTTGCTGTTTTAAACTTGAAGGTTGTTTGCAATCGAACAACCTCTGAAAAGCAACTTGCAAGCCTGCAAAACGGCAGAAAATAATACATACGTTGTAGTTAATTCTTTTGCAGCATAAAAAATTTTAAAAATTGAAGTATTGTTGCATGGAGGCTAAAGTTCACTGTTCTCTTTATCCGCACGTTGGTAAACATAAAGAAACATAATAGATAATGAAATACCATATTAACTTATATGCCCTTCTGATTCTCTCGTTATTATCACCTTCTATTTCCAAAAGCCAAGAATATCAAATTAATGACACTTACGGAGTTAATATTTGGGAGGGCTTGCATGAAACTTTTGACTCACAAAATTCAAAAATTGATATAATTGAATGTAGTGGGAGTCTTATCATTAGCATGACCCCAATGAAACCATTAAATGCTTCTAAATATAGTCTATACACCGAAGAAGGTGTTTTTTTAAAAAACGCATATAATGATTTTCAATTTTGGAATGTACCAACCGGCAATTTTATAGTGAAAGACGGCGATTTAACTATATTCTCTTTTTCTCACAAATTTGAGAATAAATCTTCCGAATATGAAGTAGTCTTAACAAATGAGAACTATGAAGAAATAACTGACTTTACTGCAGATCATCTTAATTCAATAGAAATAAGAGCAGCAATCAGAAACACTGAAAACAACCAAATCGACTCGTGTGCTCCTTATTTAAATTGGCGGCTAAATAATGAATTTATTAGAGACATAAACTCTGCCTTATTGATACCATGTGATACAATAGATATTGGAATTGATGGAGTGGAAAGTTGTACCGATGGTTGTTTTTCCTTATTAAAATCTACGATTATTGTCAATCCTCCGACTCGGACAGCTTCAGCAAGTATTTGTGAGGGTGACACCTTTATATTTGGATCACAAAACCTAATTGCCGCAGGTGAGTACACCGAAGTGTTCCATTCTGGCAATGAATGCGATAGCATTGTAGCCCTTAATTTGACAGTAAATCCCATGTTTAAGGAAACAGCCTCCGCAACTATTTGTGTTGGGGAATCCTATGTGTTTGGTTTACAAACCTTAACCACACAAGGTGAATACACTGAGGTATTTCAATCTAGTAATGGATGTGATAGTACTGTAGTTTTAACCCTATCGCTAGATTGTATACTCGGACTAGATAAGAAAAGCAAAACCAGCAATATGTCCATATATCCTAATCCTATATTGAAAGACCTCAACATATCTTTCAAGGAGAGCTTTTTGGGATCAATCGAACTATTAGACTTAACGGGTAAAGTGATTATTAGTCGATCAATAATTAATGCGAAAAAGTTCAACATTTCATTAGTGAATGTTTCTAGTGGAACATTCATTTTAAAGGTAAAGGATAGCAGCGGAAACGTTATATATCACAGGATCTTAAAGAAGTAGTTTCTAACAAATCTAAAAATGGAAATGCGAGCTGATACAGTGTCCTTTCATCGGACGGGTTGAAAGTTTATTCCTGAATACAAGGGGTGGATCCACCACCATTTTTTCTGGCGAGATTTCCGGTTATCCCTCTGGTCGCAGCGTTCCTCCCACCGTTCCCAGCGTTCCCGCTCCGATCACATACCTCAAAGCCTCCCGCTCATCCCGCTTTTTCCGCTCAATTAGCAGGAAAAAATCTCACATTTTATTGTAATCTCGGAAACACCACGGGCCACCAAAATAGCACAAAAAGGAAAATCAGTATAATGGAAATGAGGTTTAGCATGAACCCGGTTTTTACCATCTCCACCATTCTTATTTTACCTGAGCTAAATACGACCGCATTTGGTGGGGTGGCGACAGGTAGCATAAATGCACAGGATGCTGCTAAAACAGCAGAGGCCATAAGTGTAATCGGGGAAAGATCAATGGAACTGGCCATAGCAGCCAAAATAGGCAGCATCATGCTTGCTGTTGCGGTATTTGAGGTGATTTCCGTTAAAAAATTAACCGATGCAATAACTAGAAGTAGCACAATTAAAGTAGGGACGGTTTTTAATTGAAGCAATTGTCCGCCCAGCCAGACTGCCAGATCTGTTGTAGCAAAACCTTCGGCAATTGCCAATCCAG
>CAMPJM010000771.1 GCA_946886805.1 uncultured Flammeovirgaceae bacterium
TCCCTTTTCTAGTAGAAATATTTAACCAATAAACACCAAAGGCTAACGACGAGGTACTAATTTGATATTCGTTGTTGCCTCTAAAATCGTAGACAATTATTTTATCCCCGAAAAGATTGAAAATCTCAACGGTAATAGGACTTTGGTCTACAACACGTAATGTCAGGTTATTATTAATGATTGGATTGGGAAAAAGGAGCAATTCATCTTCCCTATCGCTAATACCTGAAACTATTTCATTGTAAATTTCAAATTCAAACAAAGAAAAACCGAAATCTGTGCCCCTTTTAATGCCGTACATTCTTACATATTGCGTCGTAACAGCATCAATACTTATAACATCTTCGCCTCCATCCCCACCGGTCTCTGAAAAAACAGTCTCCCAGGTTTCAGCGTCTTCCGATATTTGTATTTCATATTGTGCGCCAAAAGCAGCCTCCCAGTACAATTTTACCAAGTTTATCTCTTCCGGACTTTCCAGGTCTATGTAAATCCATTGCTCGTCCTCATATAAACTGGACCAACGGGTTTCCATGTCACCATCGTTGGCCGCATTTGCGGCATGCCCTTCATTTTCATTAGAAGAGGCAACTACAGGCTTAAACAAGGCTAAATTGCCATTGACCTCCTGCACACTGATAGAGAAAGTTGCCCAAGCACTGGCTCCTTCTGAGTCTTGTGCTCTAACAGTTATTTGTGTAGTTCCTGCCAAATCCCCCTCCATTAAAACATTTAAGATACCTTCACTTGTTATTTCTGGCGTGGCTAAATCGGGATTGGTGTTCTCTGAAATGCTATAATTTAACGCAGAGCCATCTTCTTCGTCAATAAAAACTGTGTCCAAAGAGGCGTGGTTCTCGACATCTACCGCTGTTCCCAATATAAAGTTGATATCAGGGATACTTCCAGTAGTGGTAGGAGCATTGTTGATTAAGTCTGGGTCAACGACTATATTGATTTCATCAGGATAGGTTTCCGCAAGGTAGGTTATTCCTTCTTTGGCCGTTTCAAAACTTCCCCCATCAAAACCCCTAAAATCCCAGGACATGGCCCCTGCATACCCTAATTTATAGGCCAGCTGATAAGCTTCTGTGGTAGTATAGTGAGGGTCTGCCCTGCCATCAATAGCAGAAGTAGGAAATTCGCCAATTAAAATAGGCTTGTCCAAGCCCCACCAGTCAGCAGGCCTGTGGAAAGGGGACAATTCATTTCCAAAATGCTCAGGATAATAATGGATCTGATAAAAATCCAGTACCCCATCTTCGTCCCCGCCGGCGGCAATTAACCTGTCGTCACTGTAGTAGTTTGTATTGCCCTCTATATCGGTCAGAGCTTTGAAACTCCAAACCCCTGTAGAAACTAAAGCCTCTGGCACGGTGCGGTGGATAGCACCGGCTGTTAAGTTAACAAACTGCTGAACATACTGCATGTCCGTTTTTACATCGGTCCAGCCAAATTGAGTAGTCATCCCCTCTGCTTCATTGAATATCTCCCATGTCAATACAGCAGGATGGGTGCCTATTTCTTCCAAGATCGGGATAAGCGCGTTGTCAATATAAGTCTGTGTCTTTTCCTTGCTTTCCACAAAGCTTTTCATCATTTCCACGTCTTGGCCCTGAGACCGCAACATATCAAACGACCAAAGGCACATGCTGATCATGATGCCACGATTGTAGGCCATATCCAACACAGTCCGCATATTTGGGATTGTGTTGGGATCAAGCCCTGTCACATTCCCTTCGTCATCGAATTCTGGGCTGCTGACTCCATTGGTATGCAACCACCAGCGCATGGCATTGCCCCCTGCCGCTTCTATTTGATCCAATACACCTTCAAAATAAGCGGCATCAAGCTCCACCACATCCCGGGCAAAATCATCCCAGGCCAGATTTATTCCATTTGCAAAAATATATTGATTGTTATTGAGAAGTGGTATCCGGTTCATGTCATTATTGGAAGGATGGCCCACAAATAACTTTGTTATGTCGCTGTCCTTGTTCCCTTCGGCATCCACGACTTCTAAAGTGAACTCATAGCCGCCAATAGCACCTTCAAAATTAACTTGTTCACCTGCCCCAAACGCCGTTCCATCTTCGGAATACCAGGTATAGGAAACTATATCGTCATTACCATCTGTAGAGCCTGATGCATCAAGTGTAAAGGTTTCCAAGCCATCGCCATCTTCATCCATTTTTATCTGCTCCAGACCAGCATCTGCTTTCGGTAGTGTGCTGGGCACACTTTCGGTCTGCACTGTGAAATAATCCAGGTCCATATATCCCCAATCTTTTACAATCGCAATCGTATTAGATCCAGCTTTTAGAGAAATTTGGCCATAATTCAATGTTGTGAAAGTTTCGCTCATTGGAAACATGATACTTCCGACAAGGGAACCATTGACGTGTAAATTCTGTGCCTTTTCACTAAAGGCTGACCTGTAACCCAAGACTAGGTTATACGATCCTGCGGTTTCCATTTCTACCGTAACTTCTACCTCGCCTGTTCCCTCGAAGACCACATAGCCCGTTCCTGAAAACCCGGCAACTGCGCTACTGACTGTAGCGTCTGTAACTGCGCCGTCTTCAGCTTCTACAGTAATTTGGGCAATTGTTAAAGTAATATTTAAAAGCAGAAAAATTGTGATGAGTATAATTCTTATCATAAATTAAAATTTAATGTTTACATACTTTTGAAAATTGGCACTTTAAGTGACCAATTTTTAACAATTATAGCGAATGCAAACGTTTTCCAACCATGACAAATCGCCCATTAAGGGCAGACAAATTGCCCAAAGACATAACGGCACGAGCGGACGT
>CAMPJM010000772.1 GCA_946886805.1 uncultured Flammeovirgaceae bacterium
GAGGCAGCAGTAGAAATGGTGAGAGCAGGTATGGGAATAATGGTAATAGCCCAATGGATCCTAAAGCCGTACCTTCATGATAAAAGGCTTGTGGCGGTACCAGTCACACGCAAAGGACTTTTCCGAACCTGGTATGCAGTCACTTTGAAAAAACCAGATACCCCTCAATACATCACTAATTTTATCGAACATCTAAAGTGCAATATTGCGGGTGTTTGTGCAGGTAAAAGTTCTTGAGATAATTGAACGGGTGCTGTTACTACGTTAATCTCTTTGGAAAGTGCGGCAATCCCCTAATAAAAGCACTGCTCTCTGTTTTAGGGGATTGCCACATCAATTTTTTTAGAAAGAAAAAAATTGACTCGCAATGACGAGTAGGTTCGGTACTTTATCATACCCCTTCGTTTCGAGCCATAAAAAAAGGCCACCCATTGGGCAGCCTTTAATTTATAAACGGTTATTAAAATTGTGTCTCTTAGTAGCTTGAACCAGCTCTGATCATGGCACATCTAAAGCCAATTGTTGCTGTAGAAGAATCTTCTTCTAAATATCTTCTGGTACCTGGAGACATCCAATATGCAACATCTTTCCATGAACCACCTTTGAAAACCCTTACATTATTGCTAATAAGCGAATTGTAGTTTTCAGTATCATAATTTGTGGCTTCGTCAATTGTTCCGTCTCTTCTGATAGGGTTTAAGTCATCAAAATCCTGGAACGAAAGTGGACGGTAAACATCTTGTACCCATTCATTAACATTACCTGCCATATTGTAAAGACCAAAGTCATTTGGTGGGTATTCGTAAATGTAAGCGGTAATCATTGCGCCGTCATTTAACTTTCCTGCAATACCTGCGTAGTCACCTCGGCCTCTTTTAAAGTTAGCAAGGAAGTAACCCATTTCTTTACCATAAGGATTTCTCAAAGCGTGACCATCCCATGGATAAATTCTTTGGTGTGTTTGATTTTCATCTAACCATTGTGTTCCCACTAGGGCCTGAGCTGCGTATTCCCATTCTGCCTCTGTTGGAAGTCTGTAGTCAGGAAGTACAACTCCAGTCTCCAATGGAATTCTACCACCTTGTTCTGCAGGCATTTCTTCTAATCCGGCATCTTCAGCCAATTTCATATTCACTACAGAAGTTCTCCACTTGCAATAGTCATTTGCCTGAATCCAGCTTACCCCTACCACAGGATAGTATCTAAAACCTGGATATCTTAAATAATGATCAACATAAGAATCGTTAAAAGCAAGGTCTTCTTGCCAAACAGTAGTATCAGGCAATGCAGACTGATAAAACTCATTTGAGCTGTCTAGCTTCACGTAATAAAGATATTCCAGCCAGTGGATGTTAGCAACCTCAGTTTCGTCCATGTAAAAGGATGCAACTGTTACTGTTCGTTCAAGATTATCTCTTGCACTTAGCAAATCCTGTTCGGATGAACCTAAAGTGGTCCGGCCTCCCTGAATAAATACTAAATTGGGTCCTTCAGGTTGTCCCCTGAATTCATTTACCTGAAAACCTTCATCCTCATTATACGCCAAACCGGTAGCAGTACTGGCAGGGCCAGGATTTTCACTAGTAGGGTGGCCTTTAGAGCATGAAGTGAGGATAGCCATACCGCACACAACAAACGATAAGCCTTTCATAACACTCACAATTTTGTTCATAACCTGTTCTTTTTTATTCATCAAAAAATGTAACACTCTTACCAAATCTGTTAACACTTTAACTTTTAACGCTTTGTTCTAAGATTGAAACGCTAAATTGGGGTAATAATAAATTAAATTAAAATAATATAAAGGCGAAAAACCATTAATGTAAGATTAAAGCAGAAAAATAATTCTATTGATCTCCCTCACCTCAATATTGTTATATAACTATTTGAACTCCAAATATATTTCCCTTTAGCAGAAAAAATTTGTTTTAATGGAGATATAAATTACATAAACTATAAAATTGTTCATTCCTTCTCATTCACAACCAAAACGCAGCAAAAAGATCATCCTATTTATCCAATAAGTCTTATGTTATTTTCCGCTTTTTGGCCATAAAATTATAATTACTTAAAAACCATAGAATTATCAACGAAAAGCTGTAAATAAGACTAATTACCGTCCCCAGGATGTTATCTGAATATTGTAAAATCCAGGGGAGCGCCATAAGAATTATCCCAGCTGACAACTCAATCCACCCATGAATTTTAAATGGAATAACTTTAAACAAACCTAAGGGTGAAATAGTGCAAACAGTAATAAATAAATGTATAAAACCTAAAATATACAGTACAATGGTAACTACTCCACTCAAACCAAAAATGCTGGGCGAGAGCCAGAGTAATAAGATAGAAAAATAATCTATTATATTATGAACCACAGGGTCAATCACTTTGATATTCATAAGTTTAGTATTGAGGGCAATTTTAATCAGGTAATCACGTGGGCTGTAATTGCATATCATTTAAAAATACGATGGCTTCTTCAATGTCAGCAACATCGTCGACTATTAAAATTAATTTGTTTTTTAGCTCTTTCATTTTACATTTCTTACTACGCTGCTGAACAAATTGAATAATATTTCCAAAAGTATCGGATTTATAATATTGCTCATTTTCAGAAGTGACAAAGTAGCACCTCATTGTTTCATTCTTGATGGTAAGCTTTTCAAAGCCGAGCTTTTCAGCTTTCCATCTTAGCCGAACAGTTTGCACCAGGTCTTTTACAGGATCTGGTAACGGCCCAAACCGATCTGCCAAACCTTCTGTGAAAGATTTAAGCCCTACCTCGTCTTTTATGTTATCAAGGGTTGAATA
>CAMPJM010000773.1 GCA_946886805.1 uncultured Flammeovirgaceae bacterium
ACAAGAAGAGATGCTTCCAGAGATTTTGGAGGCAAAGAAAATGTACCTACCAAAGCAATTACCATGGGAATTGGTACAATATTCAAAGCCAGGGAAATAATATTGATGGCATGGAGCAAGAAGAAGGCGCCGATTATAAAAAAAGCGGTAGAAGGCGAAATGTCAGGGGAAGTACCGGCAACTTACCTACAGTTATCTGACAATGTAGAGTTTGTTCTGGACGAAGATGCCGCCTCAGATTTGACCAGGTTTGATACACCTTGGCTGGTCAAAGATTGTGTGTGGGATGAAAAACAAATCAAAAAAGCAGTAATATGGTTATCAAATACTATCAATAAGCCGATATTAAAGCTGACAGAAGAGGATTACAATAATAACGGCATGGCTCAATTGGCAGTCGATAAAGGTCCTGCTTACAATATCAATATTCACATTTTTAACAAGATCCAACACACGATTACGGGATGGCCAGGTGGAAAGCCTAATGCCGATGATACGCAACGACCTGAGCGGGCTGAGCCTGCACAGAAAAATGTCTTGATCTTCTCCCCTCACCCTGACGACGACGTAATTTCCATGGGCGGCACCTTTATACGACTGGTAGATCAAGGCCATAATGTCCATGTTGCCTACCAAACTTCTGGAAACACAGCCGTTTGGGACCACGATGTGCTCCGCTACATGGAATTCACCATAGACTTTAACAAAAGCATTGGGAAGGAAACAGGCGACCTTGTGAAAACCTATGAAAAAATGCGGAAATTCCTTTCCGAAAAAGAACCTAATCAACTTGATCTTCAGGAAATAAGGAATGTAAAAGCCTTTATCAGAAAAAGTGAGGCAATAGCAGGAGCGCGCTATGCAGGTTTAAAAGATGACCACATTCACTTTATGGAGTTACCTTTCTATGAAACAGGTAAAACAGTAAAAAATCCTGTGACCGATATAGATATTCAGCTTACAATCGACCTTTTGCAGCGGGTAAAACCACATCAGATTTTTGCCGCCGGAGATTTTGCTGATCCGCATGGAACACACATTGTCTGCTTCAAAATAATTTTAGAGGCGATGAACCGACTTAGAAAGACAGAAAAATGGGCGCAAGATTGTTGGTTATGGATGTACAGGGGCGCATGGCATGAATTTGATACCCATGAAATTGAAATGGCAGTTCCGCTTTCTCCACAGGAACTGGAAAGGAAGAAAAATGCTATATTTAAACATCAATCTCAAAAAGACAAACCTGTATTTCCGGGTGACGATGAAAGGGAATTTTGGGTGAGAGCGGAAGAAAGAAATCGTGAGACGGCGTCTCATTATCACCATCTTGGGCTTGCCAATTATGAAGCTATTGAAGCGTTTGTGAAGTGGAAGTTTGATTAAAAGTTAAAGCCGGGCATTTTTGTTCAGAAATTATTTTGAACATAAAATGCTTAGTGGATTCCCAATGCTATTAAGTTAAGACAATTTACCCTTCTCTCTTTAGGAGAAGGATGGAGTGCCTGCCCCGAAGCATTTCGGGGATGAGGTATTTTAAAAAGCTTAACTTATTAGCATTGAGTGGATGCCTCCAGGGGCCAAAAGGAAGATGTTTTAAATTACAGGATATAAAATATAATGAGTAAAGACAAAATAATAGGAATAGATGTTGGGGCTACTAAAATTCATGTGGGCGTAGTGCAAAATGGTAAAATCATTGAAGAAAAGAAATTTCCAACTTCCGCTCAGGCACCTGAACAACAGGTAATGCAGGAGCTGATGGAGGGTATTGCGCCGTTTATAGGTCCGGACGTTTTGGGAATAGGCATTGGTGTTCCCGGATTGATAGACCCGGAATTGGGTATAGTGTACGACCTCGTAAATATCCCTTCGTGGAAAAGAGTGCCTTTGAAAACCTCACTTGAAGAGCGGTTCAAAATTCCCGTCGCCGTTACAAATGATGCCAACACCTTTGCGCTGGGGGAGAAAATCTATGGGAAAGCCCAAAAATATAAAAACATGGTGGGCATTACCCTTGGTACTGGTTTAGGAGCTGGCATTATCATCAATAACGATCTCTATGCAGGAGCTTATTCCTGTGCGGGCGAGCTTGGTGGAATAAGTTACCTTGATGAAACAATTGAGGATTACTGTAGCGGGAAGTTCTTTAAAAATAAGTTTGGGATGGAAGGGAAAGAACTGCTTTCTTTGGCTGAAAAAGGAGATGCCAAAGCATTGGATATCTTTGACCAATATGGCCGACACTTAGGAAATGCTATCAAACAAGTTATGTTTACACTCTCTCCTGAGGCCGTTTTCCTGGGAGGTTCTATCTGCTTTTGTTATCCTTATTTTAAAGCTGCGATGCACGCACAGGTAGAGACTTTTCCATACAAGCTGGTCACAAAGCAATTAGTAATTGAAACTTCTTCGCTGCCCAATGCTGCGATTTATGGAGCGGCTGCATTAATTCAGAAGAACTTGGTTACTTATTAACCTGAGTCGTCGGGCTTTGGCTTTCCAACTTTAGCAGTACTGCTGGCCTCTAACAGGTTTCCCCGCAATAAGCGAGGCAGGCTTCCTGAATGACAAATAGGAAGGCGTGTCACCCAGGGAAAAACTGGTTGCATAATGGCAGCGAGGTTAATGAAACTCCATCTCTCAACTTTAGCAGTACTGCTCAACAGGTTTCCCCGCAATAAGCGGGGCAGGCTCCCCTGATTGACAATAGGACTGACCGCTCCACTAGCGATGGCGGTTGTCAATCCTCATTTCATACCTTCTCCGATCAGGCAGCATTCTGAGAAAGATGCTTTACCAGCATCCTTTTTGC
>CAMPJM010000774.1 GCA_946886805.1 uncultured Flammeovirgaceae bacterium
CTTCTGCTTCTCCACGGGTGTTGGAAGCAGTCACTTTTTTGCCTTTCGCTAAATTTGTTTTGAAGGTCTCGTCAAGCACTTTTCGTAGTTCCATGAGTCTGGCAGAGTCGTTGGCATGAATCAGTCCGCGCCTATCTACTGGCACGTTAAGCAATAAGTTCGCATTTCGCCCCACTGAGCCATAGTAAATTTTTAACAGATGGTTCAGGCTCTTTACATCATCATCTGTAGAAGGACTATAGAACCAACCTGGACGAATAGAAACATCAGCTTCTGCCGGGATCCAATATTTCCCATCTTCATCGCCTTCGTTCAGTGACTTTCGGTCGGGAGCCAATACTCCGGGGCCGAATCCGTCTGTATTTAGGGTTGACCAGTTGGTTTCTCCTGCAAAACCTGCCTCATTCCCCACCCATCGACAGCCGGGACCAACATCGCTAAAAATAATAGCCTGCGGTTGATGTTTATAGACCGTACTTTCAAATAATGGCCAGTCATAAATCTGCTTTTTGCCGTTGGGACCTTCGCCATTAGCGCCATCAAACCATTGTTCAAACACATCTCCATAATTGGTTAATACCTCCTCCAGGGTATTGGCAAATATCTGGTTGTATTCCGGGGTGCCATAAGCCGGATGGTTCATGTCCCAGGGGGAAAGGTAAACGCCAAATTTTAGGCCGTACTCCTGGCAAGCATCAGAGAGTTCTCTCAATACATCGCCCTCTCCATTTTTCCAGGGGCTTTCCCGTACAGTGTGGGTGCTGTATTCACTGGGCCACAAACAGAAGCCATCATGATGCTTGGCTGTAATAATAATACCCTTCATGCCTGCCGCTTTTGCGATCCGTGCCCACTGCCCGGCATCGAGCTGTGTCGGGTTGAATACCTTTGGATCTTCGTCTCCATGTCCCCATTCATTATCAGTAAAGGTGTTAGGGCCAAAATGTATAAACATGTAATACTCCAACTGCTGCCAGGCTACCTGTTGCGGGCTGGGAATGGCACCATAAGGCACTGGAGCGGTTACTTTTTCGGTGGTACAGCTCAAATTGAAAACCAATAAAGCAAATAGTGCCAGTAAGGGTAATTTTCTCATTTTATCTATTTGATACTAATAATAAACGGTAATCACAGGATAGACCTCTGCTATTTCTACATTCTGAAATAGTATTTTTCGGCAGGGCTTTAATATGAAATATGCCTTTGGAAACCCGTTCCAAATGAATAATTCAGGTTTAGTTGCCATTTATCTTCCTCGTTTTTAACTGCTGAAGTACTTCTTTCAGCTTATCAGGATCGTTCATGTATTCTTCCAAAATGAAAAGTTCAACCTTCCGAAACTCAATAGGGTGGCTCTCACTTTGCAGGGCGATATAGCCTTCGTTTAAAAGTTGGCCATCTTTTTTTACCGCTGGATCATGATTGGATACACTTCCCCCTCCAATCTGTGGCTTTGTGTAAGTCAGCACGGTATCGCCTTCCAGTATATGCTTTATAACAGAATCTCCAAGCACTAATATTTCTGCCCTTACCCATTGGTCTCCATGATAAGTCTTAGAGCTGGAATTAGTACAATGATCGGTAAATAGTTCGCCGTTCATTACTACATTGGTGCCAGGGGTGCAGAGATTGGAGGTACTACGCTCGTCTTTGCCATTGCCCCCAAGGAACTGCACTTCGATAGATATAGGAAAATCCTGTTCTTTACCCATGCTAGCAGCTGACTGGGAGTGCAACATTACGCCACTATTTCGAAAAGCCCACCCAGGACCACCTGTAGCCTGCTCTCCCGTAAACCGATATTCAATGGCCAACAAATAAGCGGAAAACTTTTGCTTATAAAAAATATGACCAAACTTCTCGTCAAAGTTTTGGTATTGGTCGTAGGATACTTTTAAAACCCCATCCTCTACTTGAAATGTATTTCCATAATTTTCATTCAGTTCATGTTCCCTTATTTTCAAGTCCCAATCCACGAGGTCTTTACCGTTAAAGAGTTGAATCCATTCATTGGTTAAAGGTTCTTTTTGGGCCTGACAGCTTAGGAAAATTAGCAATAAACCACAGATACAAAAGTTTTTTAATTTCATAGCTCACTCATCAAAGATTATATTTTAAATATAGCCACTTAATTTTATTTAAAAAGAAAGATAGGTGGCCATATATCGCAATATAGCATAACCTTTCACTATTATTGCCATGAAAGAAGCCGACCAAATAGTTTAAGCTTAGGAAACAACATAGCTACGACCGCATTAGCTATAAAACTATCGTGATCGTAGCCCATAAAAAATCACCCCTTTACTTGTTACCCAATTCTTTGATCCTTATATTTCTGAAC
Source organism: uncultured Flammeovirgaceae bacterium (assembly GCA_946886805.1). Next base: position 2,342 of record CAMPJM010000774.1, read on the forward strand.
CTTAGCTCTGAACCGTGACCAAGGAATCCGATATGTCCTTTATCACGGTCCAGGCCAGGATGTTCCAGTCCATCTAAAGCACCGTTTTCTCGTGCTTCGGAAAGATCCCCCTCAAGGATTACATTTCCATTAAGTATCACTTTTATTTTAGGTCCATCCACAATTACTTCCTCATAATTCCACTCTCCCACGGGTTTCAGAAACCCTCTTTTGGCTGCAAGCACTCCGTACACAGAGCCATGGTATTGGTATTCTTTGAGATTTTTATAGATATCGGCGGTATTATCCAGGATCTGTACTTCCATGCCTGTATAAGCTATATCTCCTTCCATTGGAGCCCTTATGCCCAAACCGTTATTGGCACCGGGGGTAAGCTGAAATTCAAAACGAAAGATAAAATCGCTGTATTCCTCTTTGGTATAGAGATTACCACCTCCACCTCCTTTAGGATCAATGAGAATGGTTCC
>CAMPJM010000775.1 GCA_946886805.1 uncultured Flammeovirgaceae bacterium
AGTCAGTATTTTAATTGAATATTTAACTTAAAAATGATTTTTAAATCCGTAGCAGAGCTCGATTTTTTGACGTACCCATTCATTTTTATATAATTTGTTTTTCGATATTTTTTTGTCCTACTTTTTATTTGTGCTAATTTTGAATACATAATTTTTTTACATTCATGCAAAAATCTCAGAAAGTTCATTTTATTGCTATTGGTGGAAGTGTAATGCATAATCTTGCAATTGTGCTTAAAGAAAAAGGATATCATGTTACAGGATCAGATGATGATATTTTTGAACCTTCTTCTTCAAGGTTAAAAAATGCAGGTATTCTGCCGGAAAATACAGGATGGTATCCGGAGAAAATTACACAAGACCTGGATGCAGTTATTCTTGGGATGCATGCAAAAGTCGATAATCCGGAATTACTTAAGGCTCAGGAATTAAATTTAAAAGTATATTCGTACCCTGAGTACATTTACGAACAATCAAAAGACAAACAACGAATAGTAATAGCCGGGAGCCACGGAAAAACAACCATAACCTCTATTATCCTGCACGTGTTAAAATATCACAACCGGGAATTTGACTACCTGGTGGGTGCTCAAATCGAAGGGTTTAAAACGATGGTAAAGTTAAGCGATGCACCTATTATTATAATTGAAGGTGATGAATATCTCACTTCACCCCTTGATAGAACTCCAAAATTTTTAAAATATCATCACCACATCGGGCTGGTAAGTGGAATAGAATGGGACCATATCAATGTTTTTCCAACCATTGAGGATTATGTGAAACAATTCGATTATTTTGCTGATGCAACGCCAAAAGCAGGAACACTTATATATTGTGAAGAGGACAGTATGGCTACGGTAGTTTGCAGCAAAGAACGTGAAGACGTACAACGTATTGAATATAAAGAATATCCGTCAAAAATAGAGGATGGAGAGACTTTTCTTATCACTCCGTCAGGAGATATTCCTGTGCAAATTTTTGGCAAGCACAATATGCAGAACCTAAGCGGTGCCAAAGAGGTTCTCAAAAAAATTGGCATTACCAACAAAGGATTTTACAAAGCTATTACCAGCTTCAAAGGGGCAGCTAACAGACTTCAGTTGTTAAATAAAAAAGCCGGCAGTGCTGTATACAAAGACTTTGCCCACGCTCCGTCTAAACTGGCAGCAACTACACGGGCATTAAAAGAGCAACATAAAGATAGAAAGTTGGTTGCTTGTCTGGAATTGCATACCTTCAGCAGTCTTAATAAAACATTTTTAACACAATATCAGGGAACTTTTAACAAGGCAGATATTGCTATAGTCTATTATAGTCCTAAAACATTGGTTTTAAAAAACCTGGAAAGTTTTTCTGTTGCAGATGTAAAATTGGCCTTCAACAGAGAAGATTTGATGGTTTTTACTGATATAATCGAACTGAAGCAATATTTATTGAGTCTGGAATGGAACCAAAAGAACCTGTTATTGATGAGCTCTGGTAAATTCGACGGGCTTGACCTAAAAGCACTAAGCGATGAAATCGTGAAATTATAAATTATAAATGTTGAATTATAAATGAATGCCTCTCCTAAAAAGAGAGAGGGTTCAAATAATCCATGCTACTATTTTACACAAAGACATCAAAAAATTTAATTAAAATTCTAATCCTTCAATTTGTAATTTACAATTTATAATCTATAATTTACAATTCCATCCATAATTTTCAATTTGCAATCTTCAATTTTCAATTCATAATTTACAATTCCCATGTCTCTTCATTTACGTAAACCGTTGGCATTTTTTGATCTTGAAACTACAGGAACTAATATTTCTAACGATAGGATCATCGAGATCTCCGTTGTAAAAGCTATGCCAAATGGCGATGTAATTACAAAAACAAGCAAAGTAAATCCACAGATTCCTATTCCACTAGAAACCAGCTTGATACACGGAATTTATGATGAAGATGTTGCTTCTGCACCGCCTTTTAAAAACATTGCAAAAGAATATGGCAAATTTTTAGAAGGCTGCGACTTAGCAGGATTTAATATCATTCGTTTTGATGTGCCTTTGTTGGTCGAAGAGTTTTTAAGAGTGGGCTATAATTTCGATATTTCCACACGGCGATTGGTGGATGCACAAAAAATCTTCCACATGATGGAAAAGCGAACCCTGTCTGCCGCTTATAAATTCTATTGTGGCAAGGACCTTACCAATGCCCATAGTGCGGAAGCCGATACATTGGCAACATATGAAGTATTAAAAGCTCAGGTCGAGAAATATGAAGGACAGGAAGTAACTGATAATCTAGGCAATAAATTGGGGGTAATTTCTAACGACATGCAGGTGTTACATGACCTTACTTCGACCAAGATGGTTGATTTAGCAGGCAGAATCGTATTTAATACAGAGGGGGTTGAATGCTTCAATTTTGGAAAACACCGCGGCAAAGTAGTAGCAGTCATTTTCGAAAAAGAACCTTCCTATTACGACTGGATGATGAACGGTGATTTTCCTTTGGACACCAAAAAGAGGCTTACGGAAATAAAATTAAGGGCCTTTAATTTAAAGTAAGAGGCCGATTAGATTTATTTTGAATGCACAAAGGAGGTTCCCGATCCATAACTACCAAAATGTTCGCTGTATCATTGAAGAAAAATTTTGGTTATCCTGGCACTCCCGGAAACGAGCGGTTCGGACGGATTGGTAGTTGATATGACATCCAGAAAAAATCCTGTTCCTCCCATAATCCTACGAATCCCGATTCAGACAAAATTGCTGAAGCGAACTGTAAGCACAAGCCACTGGATTAATCAGGTGAAA
>CAMPJM010000776.1 GCA_946886805.1 uncultured Flammeovirgaceae bacterium
CTATTTAACAATACTTAGATTCTTTGCTATATTTCCATCTAAATGGAAATATCATACTTACGTACACCAATAAAATCAAAAGTTGAACCTCCCATTGACGGAAATATTCAATATCTCCCAATTGAACAATTAGACTGGGAGGATTTTGAAAAACTATGTTTAGCATTAATAGAAACAACTTATGGTATCGCCAATTGCGAAATATATGGTATAAAGGGACAGAAACAGGAAGGTATTGACATTTTTGCAAAAGAGGGAAACGGTAAATATGTCAATTTTCAATGTAAGAGATACAAGAATTATTCTGCCAACAGAATTGTTGAAGTCATCAGTAAATTTCAAGGAGGAGAATGGTTCAGCAAATGCGATAGGTTTGTGCTTTGCACATCCTGTGCTTTAAATAGTAAAAAGCTGCAAGATAAGTTCAATGAACTTAAAGAAGAATTGAAAAATGAAGATATCAGTCTGGAAAAATGGGATAAGGTTCAATTGATGAGGCTTTTAAAAAGTAGCCCACGAATTGTGTATGATTTTTTTGGTAAAGAGTGGGCTATTAAGTTCAATGGAGCAGAAGCTTTACCTGAACTCTACGAAATCAACAACTCAGTCATCTCACTAGGCAGAATAGAAGAGGGATTTAGATTGGTGTCCTTAGGATTGGAAAGTGCCGATCATACAATCCCTGGAGTAGGTTTCTTAGAAAGAGTAGAATCAAAAGATCTTATAAATTGGATAAATTCCCCTTTACGTCCTAGAGAAGATCCTCTTGCTGTTTTGGAGGGAGGAGCTGGATTAGGAAAAACTGCAATATTAAAAGATGTCCTCCTAGATTTGAGATCTGCTTCTATTCCCGTTCTTGCATTAAAAGCAGACCGGCTATTTGCTTCATCATACAATGAGCTTCAAGAGCAAATAAGTGTTTTATGCTCAATAGATAAATTATCAGATAGTCTAAAAATTATTTCTTCAAACTGTGAAACCCCTGTTGTAATTCTTATAGATCAACTAGATGCTCTTTCGCAAAGTCTTTCCACAAATCGGAAGCTTTTAAGCAGCTATAGAGAACTGATACAAGATGTAATTTTCATACCTGGCGTACGGGTGATTATCTCTTGTCGTTCTTTTGATTTAGAAACTGACCCGTTATTACAAACTTATAAAGGCAAAAGGTGCTTTAAAGTGAAAGAATTAGATGAACAAACAGTTCATAAAGCATTATCGGCAACAGCTTTTTCAGCGCATACGATTTCTCCACAACTGTTGTCATTGTTAAAGACCCCTCTTCATCTAAGAATATTTTGCCAGTTAAATTCAGACTCCGATATTGATAATATCTCCACTTTACAAGAACTATTTCAAATGCTTTATGAGCAAAAAGTACTTTTTGCTCATGATTTAAATAAGGGTTCTAATTGTCGTTCTATTGGTACTAAGCAATTAATAGAGCTTTTGGAAGAAGTTGCAAAAACTATGTACAATAAGCAACAGCTTACTGTTCCTGCTGCTAATTTTCAAACCAGGTACTTTTCAGAACTTCAGTACGCCCTGTCACAAAACCTATTGAATAAGACTGGAAATAATAAACAATTACAATTCTTTCATCAGAGTTTTTTTGATTTCTTGTTCGCTCGTCAATTTGTCGAAAGTGGAGAAAACCTGATTACAATGTTAAAGCTTAATCATCAAGGATTATTTATCCGCTCTGCTGTTAGACAAATATTACTTTACTTGAGAGATTATAATGAGACGGAGTACTTAGACATTACAAAGCTTCTATTGAGAAACTCTAAGGAATACCGCTTTCATATACAACTTCTTGTATGTCAACAATTAGGGCAAATTGCAACTCCCAATAAAGCAGAAAAGCTATTTGTTGAAAAAGAAGTTCTCAAATCAGCAATCCATCGAGATCCATTTTTAGAATCGATTAAAAGCTTAGAGTGGTGGGAATGGCTATATCGACAGACCTCGGTTTTAGAACTCTTTCAGAGAACAGAAATTTCGAAAAGTGAAGAAAATTTTATTTGGAATTTATCTCTTCATGCAACAGATGTAGCACTTAAAATATTAGAAGAAATCGATCTGGAAAACTCAATTATCACGAGAGTATTTTTTATGCTGCAACTTATGAGCAAAACAGAAGATCTCCGATATGAAGTATTAGTGAATAATCTGCGAAATAAGATGGTGGAAAATTCTCCTTCATATTATTTTAATATACTCCGTAATAGAGCAGAACTTAGTCCCGAATGGACTGCTGATCAACTTTTTAATACTTTAAAGGATAGCAAAAAACATATCCACCTAAACCGCAATTCACATGATGAGTGGGAATTAAAAGAAGCAATAGAAAAACTAGTCAACCGTCATGCAGCAGTAGGCTATAAGCTAATAAAGAATCTTATTAATTATTGGGTTGAACAGACGAGATTTGATAGCATTTTAAAGGAGGAAGATTTTGGTTCAGAGATTTATATTGATGATGCGGAGTTTAATCAACATGATATCAGCGAAGGTTCTTCATATGAATTTTCCCACGAAATTTATGATATCTTTATTAACTTCCTAAAGGAAAAAGCTAAGAAAGATGCTTCTGAAATTAGTTTATTAATTGGAGATTGGAATAATAGTAATTTGAAAACCAAACTAAAGACATGCTGTATAGTTTACTTAGCAAATCCAACAGCATTTATAGAGGAGATATTTATATTGCTTACGCGTCCAGGCCTTTTAAAAGAAGCATCTACAGGAACATATCTTAATTACTACCTAAGGGACTTAATTTCCGCCTCTTA
>CAMPJM010000777.1 GCA_946886805.1 uncultured Flammeovirgaceae bacterium
TATCTTCAGATGCAAGTGTTTCCCATATCTTCCAAAATTCTTCTTTCTCGGTATCGAGGAATTTCAAAGTAAGATTAACTGCGATAGATGGGACGTCTAACTGCTCCAGCTTTATTGAGAAAACAGTAACAGTAAAGCCGACTTTAAGAGCAGAAATAGAACCCAGTGACACTTTGGGATGTGCTCCTTTTACGGTGGAGTTTAGTAATGAAACCAATGGTATTCCTTCCAATGGTCATAATTGGTGGGTATTAAATACAAATACAAACCAAATTGATCCGGCTTATACAGGGATTTTCCAGAATTTCTCAGCAACATTTGAAAATAAAACATTTGATACTATCCGCTATAAAGTAATATATGAAGGAACTTCTTCTGCAGGTTGTACAATTTCCGACTCTGCCTTTGTATTGGTGTATCCTGAAATATCACCATCGTTTACGGTAACACCATCAGAACAGAATTTACCTAGCTCGACGGTGACGATCAACAATACAACCTTTGATAATCCTAGTTATAATTATGAATGGGATTTTGGAAATGGGTTTACTTCAACGGAAAAAAATCCGGCACCTTACACTTATGGTACTTATGGCGTATTTACTATTACCCTTACGGTAACAGATCAGTTTACCAATGATGCCGGAGAGGCCATGTGTCCAAAGGTGTTTTCTCAAACGGTGACTATTAATCCTACTATACCGATCATAGATTTTGAATACAATCCAGCGGATGGTTGCGGACCGCTGACAGTACAGTTTACCAACAAGTCAAAATTTGTAGACCTGAAAACTTTAGTTTGGGATTTTGGGGATAACAGCGCTAGTTTATCAAGCGACGAAAACCCGACCTATACTTATTATGAACCTGGGGAATATACAGTGACGCTCAGTGGAAGTAATGAAATAGGCATAACGGTAACAGAAACAAAGAAATATATAATCAATGTGTATGACAATCCACGTGCCAATTTTAGGGTCTATCAACGAATGCCTGTTTATATTCCCGATTCAGTAGTCTTTTTTAACGAAAGCGAGGGAGCTGTAAGTTACCATTGGGATTTTGGCGATGGAACCACGTCTACCAAATTCGAACCAAAGCATGCTTATACCCAACCTGGTAACTATGTGATTACCTTAATAGCCACCAACGCAGAGGGTTGTGCGGATACCTTAAGAAGAGATGGTGAAATAAGCATTGAGGGAAAATTTGAAGTAAAAATTCCGAATGTATTCACGCCTAATGGGGATTTGGATAACGAAGTATTCTTGCCATTGATGCAGGGTGTGGTAGAATATAACCTTATGATCTATAACAGATGGGGTGAGCTTTTATTCGAATCAAATAACCAGGAAGTAGGCTGGGACGGCTACTATAAAGGGGTGTTGAGTCCGCCGGACGTATATATCTACAAGCTGGATTTGAAATTTACCAACGGTGAAAGGACTTCCAAATTTGGTGACGTTACCTTGCTGAGGTAAAGAATGATAGGGTTAAAATAGTGAAAGAGCAAAGCAGAAAGTGTAAAGTGTTATGATAAAAAAGTTTATTTTATTGGTTTTATTTGTGGGACTAACTATGGACCTGGCATTAGCGCAGGATCCACAGTTCTCGCAATTCTATTCTGCTCCTTTATACCTGAATCCTGCTTATACAGGAACAGGTCCTAAAGCGCATCACCGTTTTGTAGCCAATTATAGAAATCAATGGCCTGCTGTTCAAACCGCCTTCCAAACCTATGCTTTCTCGTACGATTATTATCACCGGAAATTGAATAGCGGCTTTGGGTTTATGGTCGTGTCCGATCAGGCTGGCTCCGCAAGTTTAACATCTACCAATGTGGGCTTGTTGTACTCCTATAAAATCCATCTAAACAATAAGTGGGTAGTAACCCCTGGAATCCAATTTTCATATACAAAAAGGTCTATAGACTATACTAAATTAATTTTCGGAGATGCTTTAAGGCTAGGCTATGACCAAAATCTCGATACCCAGGATTTTGAATCTGCCATGGGTAAAGGCTATATAGATTTTGGATCGGGGATATTGATATATAACAAAAACATGTGGTTTGGTGCTTCTGCTCATCATATGAATGAGCCTAACACCACCTTGGTCGACGGACAGGAAAAGCTGTCGACAAAATATTCCATTCATGCCGGATATAGAATTCCTCTTTATTACGGTCCAAAAGGGATGAAAAAAATGTCCAGCCTTGCGCCCTCTTTTATTTATAAGAAACAAAGGGAGTTTGACCAGTTGGATATTGGCTTGCATTTTCAATATGATCCAATCATGGCAGGCTTCTGGTACAGAGGAATTCCTATCACGCAGGATGTTCCATCAAGAGTGAATCAGGATGCGCTGACCTTTCTTTTTGGATTAAAATTCGATGAAATTCAGGTAGGCTATAGCTATGATATTACGATTTCAAATATGGGCCCCAGCTCCGGTGGTTCACATGAAATTTCCCTTATCTACCAATTCGAAAACAGAGGAAATGCCAAAACCAGCGTAAGAAAAGAGAAGTTTATTCCCTGTCCTTCATTTTAGAAACCGTGAAGCCGATGGCTAACGAAAACGGTCGGACGGCTTTTTCTCTATCCAGAAAAAACTGCAAAACTAATTACATCCAAGCTTGAAAAAGTGTTTTTAGGAAGGCACGAGCGGATGCTCGCGCTAGGGCAGTGGCAAAAAAGGACCTGTCATCCAGTAAGGAACTTGTTGCATACTAGTGTTTAATTGCGTAAGTTGACTATATTATTTTTTAATTGACTCCCGCTTA
>CAMPJM010000778.1 GCA_946886805.1 uncultured Flammeovirgaceae bacterium
TTATAATATCATATCCTGATTTAATAAATAGGTAATCCGGGTAAGCTATCGTTTTATTGTCGGTAACTTCTTGTGGTATGTGATTTAATGATTGAGCCTTGAAAATATCCTGAGCTTTATTAGCCGCTTTAAGTAGCCGTTCAAAGGGAATTGGTTTGAGTAGATAATCGATTACATCCAGATTATACCCATCAAGGGCGTACTGATCATAAGCGGTCGTAAAAATTACCAGTGGCTTTTTTTCAAGGCTTTTTAAAAATTCCAAACCTGTTATATCCGGCATTTGGATGTCCAAAAAAAGAAGATCTATTAAACCGGATTTTAATACTTCTATCGCATCAAAAGGGCTTTGAAATTTGTGGGTGAGTGTAAGAAACGGAATTTTGCTGATATCATCCTCCAATAAATCTAATGCGAGAGGTTCATCGTCAATTAACATACAGCGCATTTTCATATTAGTATTTATTTTGGTTGTTACTCTCTTTTCTTTTAGATCAATTTATAGAGGTCTAAGCGGCCTCAGCATTCATTAACCCAAATCTTTTATGGTGAGATTTACTGAAAAAGTTCCGTCTTCAGTGGAGATCTTTAAATCATGCTGATCCGGATATAAATATTCGAGACGCTCTTTAATATTCTTCAAGCCAAAGCCTGCCCTTTCTTCCGATTTAATAAAGTCGTCCTTTCTAACATTCATATTATTCCAGATAGTAAAATATAGCGAATTTTCCTCAATTTGTAACTTTAAAAAAACTTTAGAGTCTTCCAAATAACTAACCCCATGTTTAAAAGCATTTTCAACAAAAGGGATGAAAAGCATCGGTTGGATCTGGTGACCTTTTTTATTTTCTATAATCTCGAAATTTATGTCCACTTTTTCGGGCAACCTAAGTCTTTGTAAAGCTATATAGTTTTGGAGATATTCGACTTCTTTTTCAAGGGGAACATAATCATTTGAAGCGTCATATAACATGTAGCGCATCAGTTGAGATAGCTTTATAATGGCTTCATCGGAGTTTGGACTGTTTTTTCTTACCAGGGAACGGATATTATTTAAAGTATTGAACAGAAAATGAGGGTTTATCTGCGATTTCATTAGGGCTAACTCAGCAGCTAATTTTTCACTTTCAATTTCTTTTTTAAGCCGCTCATTTTTAAACCATTCTTTTGTTATTTTAAGGCCGCCCCCAACTGTGATTACTATTAATGAAGAAAAAATACTATCTGTAATTATTTTTCCTAAAAACCATGTTTTTTCAAACATTTCCGGATTGAATAGATTTTCTACCACGATCCTAAGACCTACGATAGCTGCAATGATCAGTAAAATTGAAAAGACATATTCATTAATTTTTTTTCTTCCCAGTAGTTTTGGAATGAGAACCAGCGTATTTGTATAGAAAAATACTGCTAAAACGGAGGTATAGAGTATCACCTCAAATAAGAAAATGGTGTCATTATAAGGTGCATTGTTCAATATAAAGGGGAAAATGAAAAATAAAATCCAGAACCCGATATGGATCAGGGTGACAATATTTTTTGAGGTCTCATCTATAACTCGCTTCATCTTTTGCTTTAAATGAAAGCAATTTAAAACTTTCTTTTTTAGTTGAAGATCATTTTTGTTACTAATCTACTAATCAGGATTTAGAGTAGTTAATATCCTCAAATTTATCGGTGAGCTATAGTTTACTAAAGAACTAAATTGTTCTCATTTACTCCTTTGTAGGAACCAATGCGTCAATCAATGCCTCTATGGAACGAAAGGTGCCTTCTCTAGCTAAGTTTGTTAAAATCCAATAGCTTATCGGACCTTCAACTTTTATTTCGATATGGGGAAGATTGGGTTTATTTTTAATTTGTTCTTCAATTTGGTATCCTATTCTCTCCAAGGCATGCCTTGTCCATAATTTCACCGGATCATCACCTTCCAGCCAAATTTTCGTGCCGGATTGTTGTGGCATTTTGAATCTGCCGGAATAAAGGTCAAATTTTATATTTTCATTAAAAAATGTTTTTTCAACTGCTCCGTTTAAAACCATGTCCTCCGGTGTGCCCAATTGTATAGGTTTTCCGAAAGCCGCTAACCAGAGGCGATCGGCGGTTTGGACGGCCAGATCCAATTCATGGGTAGCGATCAAAATGGCCTTATTTGTAGAATGTGCCAATGACAACAGCAGATTCATCACCTCAAGCCTATTATTTAAATCCAGGTGAGCGGTGGGTTCATCCAAAATCATAATGTCACTATCCTGTGCAAGCGCCCTTGCAATCATGGCTTTTTGTAACTGCCCATCACTTAAAGTGTGTAATTTTTTATCGGCAATGGCCTCAATCTTTGTGAGCGATATTGCTTCATCAATTTTGAGCTGGTCTTCTTTGTTTAAATTGCCCGTCCAGTTTGTATAGGGGTGCCTTCCTAACACAATCAATTCATGAACAGATAAATTGGCTGTAATGGATCTGTCTGTCAAAACTATGCTTATAAGCTTTGCTTTTTCATTGAGCGACAGGCTTTGAATTGGGGTGTTTTTTATTAAAACATCACCTTTTAAAGGTTTTTGCACACCTGATATCGTTCTTAACAAGGTAGATTTCCCTACCCCGTTTGGCCCCATAAAACAGACAAGCTCGCCAGGTTTTAGAAAAATATTGATTTCGCTTAAAACAGTATTTACGTTTTTTCCTTTTAAGAAGCCTATGGCAAGGTCCCTAGTTTGAAGTATGTTAGGCTTTTCGCTACTCATTGGGAAAAAGATTTACTGATATTTTTACCCCTTAAAAT
>CAMPJM010000779.1 GCA_946886805.1 uncultured Flammeovirgaceae bacterium
CGGGGATCATCCAAACTGAGAAGATTGTCGATAAAGAATTCTCCTGACGCACGAAATGTGGTAAAATCAATAGCACGGCCCCAAGGGGATAAATTGGGCGCAACTCCGGTAATCTGTAAGATTGCCGCCTCAGAATTATTTGTAAAAACAGGGTAGGTGGTAGGGTCATTAATTATTTTTGCCATTTTTGAATAGGAATCCATTTCTTCCCGGCCAGAAACTCTAAGCAGCAGACGTAAATGCAAAGAATTACAGAAGCGTTTCCATTTGGCTACGTCATTTGCATAAAGGATGTCTGTCCCATAGATCATTTCTTTCGAGGAATCAAACAATTGGTTGGCTCTTTCCAAGTCCGCCAGAATTTTTGCATAAACCTCTTTTTGGGTGTTGAAGGCAGGTTGAAAGATTTTTTCCTCACCTCTGCTTGCTTCATCCATAGGCACATCCCCAAAACAGTCGGTCAATTGAGAATAAGTCCAGGCGTTCAAAGTAAGGGCGATGGCTTCGTAGTTAGGGTCTTCCAAACTCACTGCAACATCACGCATTTCTTTAATATTTATGAGCCAACGGTAGTAGGTATTCCATGTTGAATTACCAGCTCCATCGCTGATATCATAGCGATGTACACCGCCAGAAGCACTTGGAAAGGGAAGCGCTACCTGCATAATATTGAAAGTAAAGTTGTCGCTTTTGTCTGTATTGAAGCTTGCCAAACCGTAGATGATAGGATTTAATAAAGTTCCTGGAGTTATTTTGTCAATCCTGTTGGGATCTGTATTTATTTCTTCAAAATCTTCTGTGCAAGAATAGCTAAAGAAGATTAGAAGGAATGCAGTAAAAATTGAAAATCTATTGTTGCTCATCTTATTCAATATTTTATATTTAGAGGGCTTTAAATCAGCCCGATTATGTATGAAATTATTATACAAAGTCTTCTTTAGAATTTAAGCGTTACATCCACACCAAATGTCCTCGTTGAAGGCATTTGACCCATTTCAACACCTGGCAAAATTGTGCCGCCATTCAATGCAGCAGTTTCAGGATCATACATCGGAAAGTCTGTAATCATCGCAAGATTTCGCCCGTAAAGTGCAATGCTTGCCTTCTGGAATAATTTTGTCCTTTCCAGAAATTGTTGAGGAAGGTTAAAGCCAAGCCTCACTTCTCTTAACTTGATAAAGGATGCGTCAAATGAGTTGGATTCGACATTAGCCCTACGATAATAATCTTTATAATAATCTGCCGGTAAAACCTGAGTAGTATTGGGTGAAAATGTTCCATCCTCATTGGCTACAACTCCTTCTCCAATTACATAACCTTCTTCTCTGCCATGAAGCGTATGTTTAAGTTTTCCTTGTTCTGACATTTTGTGATGGGTTTGTGAATAAACAATGCCACCATATTGCCCGTCAAGCAGGAAGCTGAAACTGAAATTTTTATAGGAAAATTCGTTTAAAAAACCACCTTTCCAGTCTGCATAGGCATTTCCTATGTATTGAATTTCATCAGGGCGTGCGGGCAAACCGTTTTCGTTGTATATGATTTGCCCGTCAGGAGCCCTGAGAAATCCATAGCCATAGATATCTCCTGTAGTACCACCCACTTTCGCGGCAATGGTGGCATTGCCGCCTTTTCCTATTACCTGCATCTCGTCAATGCCATCTGCCAGCGATAGTACCTTATTATAGTTTTTTGACCATGTTAGGGTAGTTTTCCATTTAAGGTCTCCATCAATAGGACTGCCGTTTAGTGCCAGCTCAATTCCCTGGTTACGAACTTCACCGGAGTTGAGCACTGCTCTTGTGTAGCCTGTTGTGGGATCTAAGGGAACATCTAATATCTGATTTTCTGTAAAGCTTCTATAAAGGGTAAGATCCATTCCAACTCGTCTGTTAAACAAGATATAAGCCAGCCCCGCTTCATAACTGGTAGTGATTTCTGGCTTAAAATCTGCGTTATGTAAAAGCGTTGGTACGGAACCAGAACCCGGAAAATCACTTTGTCCATAGTATTTTCTTGTTTTATATGGATCTGTATCATTTCCTACTTGTGCTACAGACAATCGAAGTTTAGCAAAAGATACTGCCTCAGGTAATGTAAAAATGTCGGTCAAAATAAAACTGGAGCTGATAGAGGGATAAAAGAAAGAATTGTTTTGCTCCGGTAAGGTACTAGACCAGTCATTACGTCCGGTGATATCGACAAAGATTTTATCCTGATAGGAAAGAGATGCTATGGCATAAAGGCTATTTACCTGCTTTTCACTGGAATAGCTGGAAAGCATGGGGTTATTAATCCCATTAGATAATTTGAATTCTCCCGGAATTGCCAATCCCACGACTTCGCCATCGATTCTTCTGTAGTTCCGCTTCATAATATTTCCACCAAGCGATACTGTCAGATCAAACGAATTCCCAAATTTCTCACGATAATTAAGAAGTGCATCTGTATTCATTTCATAGCTCGAAATATCCTGCTCTTTATAATAACCATTCTGATAATTTGCAGTGCTGAAAGGGCGTTGTTGCTCCCTTGTTTCCTGAGACATAGAAAGCCCAGACCGCACCATCAAATCAAACTTGGGAGAAAATTCATAAGTAGCTGATATGTTTCCGATTGTAGTATGATTGTCCATAGCATTGGTCATTTCATAAGCAATGAGGTAAGGATTGTCAATATAGCCACTGAATGGATGTACTTGCTTTATTTGTTCAAGCCCTTCTTGCCATCTATCTTCATATGCCGCCAGAGGAATACTTGGATTTTGGAAAATCATAAA
>CAMPJM010000780.1 GCA_946886805.1 uncultured Flammeovirgaceae bacterium
TTTTGAACAAATTATTTCGTAACGAGCCCTTAAAATTTATCATTTCCGATTTCAATGCCCATATTTTGCATCAATTGGCTTGCATTAAAGCTTTGACATATCCCTTGGTGAAGCTTGTAATCAAAAATAATTTCATCGCCCACTATTGTGCTGGTAAAATTATAGTTTTTTACTTTTTCACTTTCCTGCGCCAGGTCGCCTAATTCCAAATCATGAGTAGAAACTATTCCAAACGCATTTTTTTTGCTTAATTGTTTTATTAAAGCGGCAGCACCTTTATGCCTGTCATGGGAATTGGTCCCTTTTAATATCTCATCTAGCATAAAGAACACCGGCTTGTCTTCACTGATGGTATTCAGCAGTTGCTTTAAGCGCCTTAATTCTGCGTAGAACGAAGAGACGCTTTCTTCAAGTGAATCGACGGTACGCATACTGGTAAATATCTGAAAATGACCAATTTTAAAATTTGTTGCACAGACTACGCTTCCCATTAACGCCAATACGGCATTAGTACCTAAAGTTCTAAGGAAAGTGCTTTTTCCTGACATGTTTGATCCTGTCAAAACAATAATGTTCCCTTTTTCTGAAAAATGAAAATCATTGCTTACTCTGGATTGGCTTTTTAGTAAAGGATGCCCCATGTTTTCTGCTTCAAAATAATGTGAATCGTGGTTGAGGATCGGGAAGCTGTAAGACGGATTTCCATGAGAAAACCCAGCCAGACTATTTAAGACCTCTATCTCACTAATTGCGTTAAACCAC
Organism: uncultured Flammeovirgaceae bacterium; assembly: GCA_946886805.1. Next base: position 763 of record CAMPJM010000780.1, read on the forward strand.
TGGGAAACATCTACTTTCGTCCTTATTTTCCACTTTTCTGCTTTTAAAAGTAGATGAATATCAATCAAAAATACTATGTTAAAAATGAAATAGAAGGCATTATTTCTGGAGTTTAACCAATCCAGGATTTTACCTAATTTTTTTATTTCTAGTCGTGCGCTAAAATGTTCATGTGAAAATAAGTTTTGGAGAGCCAATAATTTTGAAGATTTGAAATGTTGGCTTTCAATCTTCCCAATCATTACTTCATAAGCCTTTAGCGATTTAATACTTTCATAGGTCTGTTCCTGGGTGGAGGTAGCTAAAGGTATGGCTTTTCGCATCACCAAAACATTGATAACCAAAGCCAGCAGTGGAATGAGGTAATGAACATATCCGGTAAAGTAAAATATAATGGCGATTGTTGCCAAAAGAGGCAAAACATAGGCAGCAATTTTATACCCTTTTTTAGATTCGAAATACGGTGGGATCGAAAGCCAGTTCAATAATGTGTTAATGGTGCTTTCCTTATCCTCATAAAACATGCCGCCCGCCTGGAATTCCTGCCGCCAGTCCAGTAATGGGGCCAGTTCTTTAACCGCTTCCTGGCGGGCTAAAATTTCTGCTTTAGGAGCAGCATCTTTTAACCATGATGAAAGGAGTTTTTTTGCAGATTCGGTCGTGCAACGGTTTAGTAATTGGAACAGGGAATTTTTACCAAAAACATCGAGATCAATTTCATAAGGATGATCTTCTTTAATAAAACGTTCCCCTGAATCAAAGCTATTTAAATTACCATTTAGGCGGGAAATCTCTCCTTCGTTTATTTGTGTGAGGAAAAAGGCGATTTTCTTTTTGTAATCTAATTTCTGATGGTATTTAAGTAATATCCCAAAAATAAAAGGAAAGGTTACGGCAATGATGGAAACTCCTAAATAATACCTTTCATTTGCGAATAGAATTAAGGCAACGGTGGTTATGATAAAAACCGACACCCTGGCTATAGATAATCTATTGTATTGTTCACCTAATCTTTCGGATTGACCCGAAAAAGTTAATTGACGTTCATTAAATAATTTATTAATATGTTCTTTACTTACCATAAAGCGAAGTTAGAAAAATATTGTATAACAAAATCGCAAATAGTTCATTAGAATATAGAATCTGGTGAAAGAATTGTCTTCCAAGATTAAAAGCGCTTAATAAGAAGATTATTATTAAAAAAGTATATTGGGCTAGGTAAAGACTTAAAATCTAACGCACGCTAAAGTATTTATGGGCACTTCAATAGTGACAAAATCATATTTTATTCCGCATAATGACGAGTTTCTTCACTTGAAGCGCTTTTATACGCATAGTGGGGGAGATCCGGTGTTTATGCTTCATGGCAGCATGGAGAACGGGAGAATATTTTACTCAAAATCGATGAAGGGCTTGGCCCCTTTTTTGGCGGAAAAAGGATTTGATGTATTTGTGGCTGATATGAGCGGAAGAGGCCGTAGTATGCCGCCAATCGACAAAGGAAATAGAAGCAGTCAAACTACTGCGATTTTGTCCGAAATACCTTTACTCACTTCTTATATAGCCGATCTAAAGGATAACCAGGCACAGCATTGGGTGGCACATTCATGGGGCGGTGTATTGATGTTGGCGTATGTTGCCCGGTTTGGTGGGCAAGGCATAGCTTCCATGAGCTTTTTTGCTACTAAAAGACGTATTGCTGTTGTGCACGCAGAAAGGATTTTTAAGGTTGATCTGGTTTGGAACTTTATAGGGAAAATTTTATCGAAGTTTTATGGCTTTTTCCCTTCTAAAGATTTAAAAATTGGTAGCGATAATGAACCCAGGAATTTCCACAAGCAGGTCATAAAATGGGTTTATAGCAAAGATTGGCTAGATCCTGAGGATGGCTTTGACTACCATGAAGCCTTTAAGAAAATAAATCTGCCTCCAACTTTATATCTTGCGGCAAAGAATGATCGATACTTGGGAAATCCAAGCGATGTAAAAGACTTAATGTTAGAAGTAGGCAATTCA
>CAMPJM010000781.1 GCA_946886805.1 uncultured Flammeovirgaceae bacterium
GATGACAAATAAGACAGCAACAGATCCTATTGTCATCCTGACGATAGGAAGGATCTTGGTCAGTTCTTAACTAGACGACATTGAATTAAGAGTGATAAATAAGGTTGAACTAATATTCTTTTGCCCATTGCTTTATCTTTTTAATTTTTATTTATTGCCTACTGCCTTTTACCTTGCCTAACATCTATTGTCTAAAATCTTATCTCTTATCACGTCCATGCTCACCTTTCCCCATGCTAAAATAAACTTAGGACTTAACGTCATAAACAAAAGAGCTGACGGTTATCATGATATTGTTTCTTGTTTCTACCCGATTGGCTGGTCGGATGCACTGGAAATTCTACCAACAAAGAAAGCAAATTTCACTAGCTCCGGACTTGCAATACCTGGCGATGCTTCCTCAAATTTATGCTTAAAAGCTTATCATCTTCTCCGGAATGAATTTAAGCTTGGCCCTGTTCATATTCACTTACATAAAATAATCCCAATGGGGGCCGGCTTGGGTGGAGGATCTTCTGATGCTGCTTTTACTTTAAAAATTCTTAATAAAATTTTTGAGTTAAATTTAACTGAAAAAAAATTGATGGGCTTTGCCACTCAACTTGGAAGTGATTGTCCCTTTTTCATTCAGGATGATCCTGTGATAGCAACAGGCACTGGAAATAAGTTTGAAAATATAACATTTTCCCTTAAGCATTATTCCCTTATAATAATAAACCCAGGACTTCATGTAAATACCGCAGGAGCTTATGCTTCATTGACTCCTAAGGTGCCTGAATTTAATCTAAAGGATATATTAAATTTACCTATAACCCAATGGAAAGATCAACTGGTCAACGATTTTGAAGCCCATGTATTTAAAAAATTTCCAGAAGTAGCCACACTTAAAAATAAATTGTATGAACTGGGTGCTGTTTATGCTAGCATGACTGGATCTGGTTCTTCGGTATATGGGTTATTTACTAAAGAACCTGACATAAAAGGTGTTTTTCCAGCAAATTATTTTATTTGGCAGCAGGCTTTATAAATTTCTTCCTTACCGCAAATTATCAGTCCTCAATGCTTTCCTTTTATAGTATCTGTTTATCAGCGGGTATACCAAGACCGACAACAATATAACCAAGGTTCCCCAATAAAATCCGGTGGTCATTTTTTCATCCTCATTAAAGAAAATAACCGCTAATATAATACCATAGACAGGCTCCATATTTACAGTCAGGTTGATGACATAAGCTGACATTTTCTGCATGAGTTCTACAGATACAGAGTAGGCATACACGGTGCATATCAGGGCAAGAACAGTTAAATAAACCCAATCCATATTAGTGGGAACTAAATGAAGCGCTCCATCTACAGCAAAATACTTTATATAAACAGGAAAAAATAATGCAGTTCCAAGACAAGCACCTATCATTTCATAAAAAGTAATCATATAGGGGTGATGTCGCTTTGTGAATTTACCATTGATCACTGTGAATAAGGCAGCCAAGAAAGCTGATACCAGCGCCATTACCAATCCTAGAACATGGTCGAATTCAAATTGAAAAATAATGTATAATCCCAACATCACAATACCACCTATTACCACCTCAAACCATTTGATTTTCCTATTTGTAGCAAGAGGTTCAATAAAACTGGTCCATATAGAACAAGTCGCTATTCCAGCAAGTGTCACAGAAACAGTGGATACCCTCGCTGCTGCAAAAAACAAAATCCAATGCGCAGCAATTAAAAAACCTGTTCCCAATATTTTGATTATTTCTGTTGGACCGAGATTAAAATTGCGCTTTCTTATAAATAACAATGCACCAAGTGCTATAAAAGCAAAAAGCGTTCTGTAAAAAACGATCTCTACCGCGGGGATAGTTATTAAAACACCAAGGATTGCTGTAAATCCCCATATCAAAACGAGGAAATGCAATTGCAAATAATCTCGGGGGCCCGCCTGCATTATCGTGGAACGGTTTTATACATAACCAATCCGATTATCGTAAAGATTATGTTGGGGATCCAAACAGAAACAAGGGGATTAATAGTACCTGCCTGAGCGATACTTCTTGCCATGATGTAGGCAATAATAAATACAAAAGCAATCATAAAACCAAGTGCTATCTGAAAACCGGCACCACCCCTGGCTTTTCTGGCAGAGACAGTTAAACCAATAAAAGTTAAAATTAGCACGGTAAAGGGCGTCATATACCGAATATACTTTTCAATAATATAAATCTCCGATTCTACACTGCCTCTGTTCTGTAGTTCTTGTATGTGATTATTTAATTCATTAATAGTCATAGTTTCATTTTTTCTATAACTATTTTCAAAGTCTTCGGGGGTGATTTTTAAAACAGTGTCGATCTTTTCGCCATATGTAACTTCCTCATTAAAGCCATCAAACTTTCTTAGTTTCCAATCCTTAATAAGCCAATGAGCACTGTCCTCCTGCCATTCCAGCCGTTTGGCCGTTAATTTTTCTACCAATTCATTGCCCTTAATTGTCTCTAAACTAAATTTATAACCCACATCAGCCTGATTGTTATAATGCTCCATGTATAAATATGATTCAGGCGCTACTTTAATATGTATATTCCGCTGGTCGAAGTAAAAGGTTTTTTTGACATACTCTACCTCAAAAGCCACTCTGAATTTATTAGAATCTGGAATTACCCATCCGTTAAAATAAAAACTAACTGCAGCAATCATAGTGGCACCAATAAAATAAGGAACCATCAACCTTCTGAAGCTAATTCCGCTACTGAGCATAGCGATTATTTCAGTAT
>CAMPJM010000782.1 GCA_946886805.1 uncultured Flammeovirgaceae bacterium
AATTGGTAGATGACAGGAATGACTAAGTCCGACAATGATCTTTTTGAAGAGATTAAAAATTTAAAGGATCAGATTAGCAAACTTCAGCAAGATGTTGAAAGCAAAGATCAACATATAGAAATTTTAGCTAAAAATCTTCACTTATACGAATTGGCTTCAGATGGCGCTACAGATGGCCTGTGGGATTGGAATTTGCGCACAAAGGAAAAGTTCGTCTCTAAACCCTGGAAGAAAATGTTGGGGTATGAAGATGAAGAACTTCCGAACGTGGCAGGGATCTGGAAAGGACTTTTGCATCCCGAAGATTTGGAGCGTGCCCATGCAACCATTCATAATTATATAAATGGAAAGATAGATAAGTATGAAATAGAATTTAGGATGAAGCATAAGAATGGCTCCTATAGGTGGATTTATTCTAAAGGGAAGCTGCTTCGGGATGAGCTTGGTGAGCCATACAGGGTTTCAGGATCTCATACAGATATCACAGAAAGGAAAATTGCTGAGGCTGCGCTTATAAGAAGTGAAAGAAAATACAGGAATCTTTTTGAAAATTCTCTTGTGGGGATGCTGCGCTTTAATTTTGACGGTCGCATTTTGGAAGCCAATAGTATGGCCTACAGTATGTTCAAATCTACGAATGAAAAGAACACAAACGTCGATGAATTCTTTGCTGATAAGGAAGATTTCCTAAGTCTGTTAAACACTTTAAAGGACAAGGGAACAGTTGAAAATCAGGAATTGCAGTTACGAAAAAAGGACGGCACTCTTTTTTGGGCAACCGTTTCTGGCGTTTTGTATAAAGAAGAAGGTTTCATAGAGGCCGTTGCAAATGATATCACCGCAACGAAAGAGAATCTTTTAGAATTGCAGAAGGTCAACTTTGAGCTCGATAATTTTGTCTACCATGCATCTCATGATCTTAGATCTCCATTGCGATCTATTCTTGGCCTGGTAAATATACTCCGCATGGAGGAAGTGAGTAAAGAGCAGGAAAATTGCATAGAGCTTATTGAGGGAAGTATAAAAAGGATGGATAAACTAGTAGTGGATCTGCTAAGTATATCCCGAAATAATAGAGTCAACGATGCTTTTACAGAACTCAATTTTATCACGGAGATAAATAACAGCATCAATAATTTTTACCACGCATCTAAAGATAAAAATCTGAAGATTTTGGCGCATGTGAGCCAACCGGATCCATTTGTTTCTGATCTTACCCGTATTCGCATTATTTTCAATAATCTAATTTCCAATGCCATCAAGTATAGGAGTTTTGACCGTGACCAGTCTTTTATAAATATTACGGTAAAGGTGGATAGGGAGAAAGCTTCTGTAGTGATCGAAGATAATGGAGAGGGTATTCCAGAATCCAAACTGTCTACAGTCTTTGATATGTTTGTAAGGGCTTCTGAGAGCAGCGAAGGGTCTGGTTTAGGATTGTATATTGTGAAAGATGTAATCCTTAAACTAAATGGTAAAGTAGATCTGACTTCGACAGAAAACATTGGAACTACCTTCTCGTTGGAAATTCCTAATTTGTATAAAGCAGTTGGCAGTTAGCAATTGGCGATTGGCAAAATGCGAAATCCGGGAAAACCGACTTCCGAAGTTTGGTTTCGATATGTAGGGTCTGCAATAATCAGAGTTGTTGTAACAATAGAAACTTCGGAAGTCTTTGGCTTAATAGACAGGAGGAAGTGAGACTGGAGATGTTAGAAATTTGACTGGCGACATTAGACATGAAGTACTTTCGAACTAAAACTACTGTATTTATATCCACTGCTCTAACACCCTTCTACTTTAGGAGAGGACAGGAGGATGAGGTCGTTCGAAATCTATCGAGGTTCAATCCCGCTAATCCCATAATCCTGTAAATCCTGATTCAGACAAGAGAGGTGCTGCCACAAATGAGGAGCGTTCCAGTTGATCCGAAGGTTTCAATAAGATCATTTTCTATTTTTTTTCTATTTTTTCATCCATTCTTAAGTACATTCGTAAATTAGCGCATCGATACACTAACAAACTAGAACATCAACATGTCTGTCCATAAATCTGATATCAAAAAAATTACCACCCACCAGCTTCAGGAAATGAAAAGCAGAGGTGAAAAGATCTCTATGCTTACTGCCTATGATTATTCAATGGCGCAAATCCTGGATGGGGCAGGCGTAGATGTTTTGCTAGTAGGTGATTCTGCCTCCAACGTTATGGCTGGTAATGAGACCACGCTGCCTATTACCTTGGATCAGATGATCTACCATGCTTCTTCTGTGGTTAAAGCCACCAAAAGAGCGTTGGTAATTGTTGACATCCCTTTTGGATCCTACCAAGGTAATTCCTCTGAAGCGCTCCGTTCTGCAATTCGTATCATGAAGGAATCCGGAGCTCACGGGGTGAAAATGGAGGGCGGTTCTGAAATCAAAGAGTCAGTAAACAGAATATTAAGTGCCGGAGTACCAGTTATGGGCCATCTTGGCTTAACTCCGCAGTCGATTTTTAAATTTGGAACTTACACGGTAAGAGCCAAAGAAGAGGAAGAAGCAAATAAATTGCTTAGTGATGCTAAAGTTTTGGAGGAATGTGGCTGTTTTGGAATAGTATTGGAAAAAATACCTGCAGACTTGGCAAAAAGAGTGGCAGAAGAGTTGACCATACCTATTATTGGAATTGGAGCAGGTCCTGATGTCGACGGACAAGTTTTGGTTTCCCATGATATGTTGGGAATTACACATGAATTTAAGCCTCGTTTTATTAGACGTTATGCAGACGTTTATAG
>CAMPJM010000783.1 GCA_946886805.1 uncultured Flammeovirgaceae bacterium
CTACATAACCAATCGAACTGCAATAATTTTTAATTAAGTATATGGACCAAGATTATATCTTAAAATTTAAGGAATTGGTGGATGCAGACTTTAAACGCCATAAGAACGTAAGTTATTACGCTGTAAAATTAGATATATCAAGATACACCCTCAGCCAAAAGACTTTAAATGTTGAAGGTAAAAGTCCAAAAAAAATAATCGATGATATAGTAATGGACAAAGCAAAGCGGTTATTGCTTAGATCAGATGACAGTATAAAGGAAATTGCCCTTGCATTGGGCTTTAACGACCCAACTAATTTTCATACGTTTTTCCGTAAGCATGAAGGGGTGACGCCTTCGGGGTTCAGGGAAAAAATTAGGACATAACCCTAAATGATTGTATCATTTGTTAGATCATCAAAATTTTATCCCCATTGGCTACATTTGGAGAAATTAGAAAAAAAAGGACTATTGGAAACATATTCTGGGGCAAATTCATTTATAAATAGCTTCTAATTAACTATATTGTTGATGTAAATTAATTATTGAACCTAATATTAAAAAAAATGAATAAATACAATGAGATCAAGGACTTTATCATGGCTTTAGAAGGCGACTTTGAGAAATTTTATGATAAAAAAAACAAGGCTGCGGGCACCAGGGTAAGGAAGGGTATGTTGGAGCTGAAAAACTTGGCCCAGCAAACAAGATTGGAAGTTCAGGAGATGAAGGATAAAGCAAGATAGCAATACCTTGGATAATATCATTTCCGGAGAATGCAAGGGATAAAATCAATTTTGTCGTTATAATGCTATAACAACAAAATTAAATGTGTTGTCTATACAGCAGCTCTCTTCTGATTTTGTTAGATCTCCCACCGTATTTTACATTAGCTGATCTATTATCACATTTTGGTTTTTCTTCCCAAAAAGGTTTTGCTGAATGGTCCGGTGCGTTTAACCTGATAGACCTGTTGATAGTCCTAAAAGAACTGCTTCAGCTCTTCTAACTGCTTTAATTCTGTTAGGACGTTTGTGGTTATGGGCTTTTTGCGGAAATCAATTATCCTATTGTATAATTTTGCTTTTTTCTGATCGGCTATGTTTATCGATGAGGTAACAATGACGACAAAAATTTGTGCGGAAAAATTGCGTTCATTGATAGCATCGAGCAGTTCCCATCCATTCATACGGGGCATGTTAATATCCAACAAAAGAAGAAATGTGGTATTGGCATCATCATGTACTTTAAGGTAATCAAAAGCTGTTTGTCCACTTCTGCTCACCATAGGTTCAGAAACAAAGCCACTTGTTTTTGCAAAAGTTTTGTGAAGGAACAATACAATGTCATCATCATCTATTATTAACACTTTTAATTCCATTTCTCTGCTATTTTTCAATTTGTTCTGCTTTTTCTACGATATCTTTGATTATAGTATCCAGCTCGTCGGCTGAAGTACTGATGTTCCTCAGGATCTCCTTGTGGTTCACAAGGTCAAATTCTTCTGTTTCCAGCAAATTTACCAATCCCTTCAGACGGGCCAGAGGGGCCCTGACTATGTGTGATTGGGTCCAGGCAATTTCCCTTAAAACCCTATTTTGCTGTGAAATTTCATGGAGCATTTTACGTGATTCGGTTGCATCCATAATAGAGCCCACTACCCTGATCGCTTTTCCGGCACTATCCCTAATGATATTGCTCCGGTCAGAAACAAAAGCAATTTCACCATTTGCTTTTACGAAGCGGTATTCCCTTTCCCATTTCCCTTTGTTTTTGTTTGTCAGGGCAGCCTTGAACGAATTTTTTGTTGCCTCCGCATCTTCAAAATAGACATGCTCAAACCAAAAATTTGGATGGGCAGTAGCTTCTGATTCATAAAACCCAAAAACGCTTTCAAAACTTTTGCTACGGGTGACCTTATTAGCATTGATGTTAAAATCCCAGATCATCTCATTGGTAGATTTCATGGCTATTTCAAATCGCTCATTGCTCATTCTTAGTTCTTCCTTTTGGAGGATGGCTTCCGTAACGTCCCGTGAATTAGCCACTATCCCACCAACAGCAGGATCATTCACTAGATTGGTGGCAGTAGTGGAAATCATCCGCCAGTTGTCGTTTGAATCACGAAACCTAAAAGGCTCAATATGGATTTGTTTTTTTTCGGTTAAGGTAGAGAATTGGCCGAAAACCCGCTCTTTATCATCCGGGTGGATGAAGTCAAAGGCATTCCTCCCAACAAGATCACCGGGTGAAAAACCCAGGACAGCAATAGTGCTGCTTTCGCTCACAAACAGATAGTTGGCTTTCAAATCAAGAATGGACAGCAAATCGGAACCCTCCTGGACCAAAGCCTTAAATTTTCTTTCACTGGCAAGTAGCTGTTCTTCCTGTTGTACTTTTTCGGTGACATCACTTATGATGGAAAGATGGATCCCCGGAAGAATATTGGCTACTGCATTATAGCTTACGAATATCCCCGAGCCATTTTTTTTTGATAGTTCCAAAGTGCTCTTTTCTTGGCCGGCTTTCAAAAATCCATTCCAAGAGTCCATAAACGTTTTGTCCGACGGGGCACCCATCAGTTGGGCCACGTTCATCTTCCCGAGAACATCTTTGGAATAGCCAAACATACCAATGGCTGCTTTATTGAAGTCTATATACCTGCCTTTGTCATCAGCAAGTAAAATAGCGTCGGACGTCTGATCAAAAATCGCCTGGAATTTATCGTTTGCTTTTTTCCTTTCCGTCACATCCATGATCACCCCGTCAATGTATTGCAGAATGTC
>CAMPJM010000784.1 GCA_946886805.1 uncultured Flammeovirgaceae bacterium
AAATTAAATTTAACAACTAAAAATCATTGAAAATTAGGATTTTATTTAACCTCACCCCCGAAATTCTTCGGGGCAAGCTCTGCCCTCTCCTAAATTGAGAGGGTTTAAATGGTCTAATTTTCAATGATTTTTATCGATGGTACTTAATTTCACACAAGTGTTAATGATAACACAAAACAACGCTACCGCTGAATTTCATTTTTATGCCCCTATTTATCACCCGAACTGGGCTGTATTTTGAATCAAAGGTTTAAAAGACTAAGAAACTTTATTTTTCTATGAACTATCCAATAATATTGAAGTTAGACAATTGTAGAAAAATTAAAAGTAAATTATACTTAAGTAACTATTCCAGTCTTTTAACCTTTCCTTAGAATGTTATATCATCTAATTTTACCCAACAGTTTTCTTTTATTTAGTTGTTTAAAGGATCTGAATAACCAATCAGCATCTTGAGGATGGCTTTTTTGGTCTCGTACATTTAGAAGCAGCATAAAAAACAAGCTGCCCTCTAAGAATCGATGATTTAAATCGGCATAAAAACAATCTCCATTTTTAGCTGGTTTGCAAGGCCACAGACTTAAAAGCTGCCATCTGACAGAAACATGTTATAAAGATACTGATTTACTTACATTCGTTTTTCAATTTTGTAGGATCTCAGACTTTAAACTTTAAAAATAAAGAGATATTTATAATATTCTTCCACCTCGGGAGGTTTTGAATATTTGGAATGCGAATAACTATTTGATAATATTAAATTTTTGAAAACAAAACGCTTCAGGCTGGGCGTTAATCATAAAAAGCGACAACAGTAACTCAGGATATATAAAATTATGGAAGAAAAATTATCTGAAGGACATGGTAATTACATGGAAAATTTTAAAGGCTCTATGGAAAATGATTTGTTTCCGGGTGCCATCACAAATTTTCGGCAAGAAGGGGTTAACAAGTTCTATTTCGAATCAGCTTTTACCATTCTGGAAGTTACAGTGGTTAGTGACGTTATTTTCAGGTTCCGTTACGCCAACAACAAAATTTTCGAACAAGATTTCTCTTATGCACTGGCAAAAGACTTCTCTCCCACTGCTTCAGAAATAAGTTTAAAAGAAGAAAATGAGTTTTTTGAAATCAAGACAGAACAGCTTCGTTGTCAAATTTTTAAGGAAGATCTAAAGAAAAAAATCCTTAATAAAGAAGACAAGGTTGTAAACGAAGACGAAAAAGGATTTCATTGGGAGGAAAGCAAAGACACAGGCAGCAATATTGTTATTGATACAAAATTAATTCAAAGTGGGGAAGCGTTTTTTGGCCTTGGCGATAAACCGTGCCAACTCAATCTGAGAGGCAAACGACTGCAGCTTTGGGCATCAGACACTTATGGATTCGGAAAAGATACTGATCCGATTTACAAAAACATTCCATTTTTTCTCGGCTTACATAAAAAAATTGGGTACGGGATCTTCTTGGATAATACATTCCGAACCTTTTTTGATTTTGGTCAGGAAAGGAAAAATGCCTACAGCTTTTGGGCTCAGGGAGGAGAAATGAATTATTATTTTATTTATGGCCCACAACTAATGCAAGTGGTGGAAACATTCACACACATGACCGGAAAGCCCGAACTTCCTCCCATGTGGGCGCTAGGCTACCAACAATCCAAATGGAGTTATTACCCCGAATCTAAAGTAAGAAATCTTGCTCAGGAATTCAGAGATCATAAAATCCCTTGCGACGTAATTCATCTGGACATCGATTACATGGATGGCTACAGGTGTTTTACATGGGGCAGCGCACATTTTCCCGAACCAAAGAAGATGATTGCCGACCTTAGCGAACAAGGTTTTAAAACTGTTGTAATTATTGATCCGGGAATTAAGGAAGATCCGGAATATTCGGTCTACAAAGAAGGTTTAGAAAAAGACCTGTTTTGCAAAAGAGCAGATGGACCTCTCTTCCGTGGAAGCGTCTGGCCGGGGATCTGCAGTTTCCCGGATTTTACGAATCCCAAAGCAAGAGAATGGTGGGAAGGCCTTTTCAAAGGTTTGATCGAAGACGGTGTGCGAGGCGTTTGGAATGACATGAATGAGCCAGCCGTATTTGAAGAAGGCACCTTCCCCAATGATGTGCGGCACGACTTTGATGGACACCCTTGCAGCCACAGAAAAGCGCATAATGTTTACGGCATGCAAATGGTACGTGCCACCTATAACGGCATTAAGAAATTTCTAAAACCGCATCGTCCCTTTACCATCACAAGATCTGCCTATGCCGGAACTCAAAGATATGGTGCGGTATGGACCGGAGACAATATTGCCAGTTGGGAACACTTGAAGATCGCAAATATTCAGTGTCAAAGACTAAGCACTTCCGGTCTTTCATTTGCAGGCTCAGACATCGGCGGATTTGTAGAAAAACCTGAAGGGGAACTATACACAAGGTGGATTCAAATGGCTGTTTTTCATCCGTTTTTCAGAACACATACTTCTGGTGATCACGGCGACAAAGAACCCTGGACGTTCGGGCCAGAATATGAAGGCATAGTGAGAAAATTTATAGAATTGCGATATCAGATCCTACCTTATATATATTCTACTTTCTGGCAATATTGCAAATTCGGGACACCAATGCTAAGGTCTGGCTTTTTGATAAATCAGAACGACATGGAGGCTTATAATCGGCAAGAGGAGTTCTTTTTGGGCGACCACATGATGATATGTCCTATCTCTCAATCTAAAGTCGACGGGAGATGGCTGTATCTTCCGGA
>CAMPJM010000785.1 GCA_946886805.1 uncultured Flammeovirgaceae bacterium
CAATAGATGTATTGAGGAACAATGTAGGTTTAGTTGTTGGTGCTTCCAAAATATTCACAATACCTACGGTAATTACTACCGTTGCGGAAGAATCCTTTAGTGGCCCGGTTTTTCCTGAAATTTTGGAAGCTTACCCTGATAAAACTACATATATAGACCGTACTACGATGAATACATGGGAAGACGTTAACGCCCATAAAGCCATTACAGGTACGGGCAAAAAGAAATTGGTTATGGGTGGTTTATGGACAAGCGTTTGTATTGTTGGCCCTGTTCTATCAGCTTTAAGTGAGGGATATGATGTTTATGTTATTACCGACGCATCAGGTGATATTTCTAAAGAAGCTCACGACCAATCTATTATTCGTATGGTGCAGGCAGGTGCAAAACCTATTACTTCATTGCAATATCTTCTAGAGTTACAAAGAGATTGGGCAAGACAAGAAACATACACGGCTGTGAATGATTTGGTTGTAAAATATGGCGGTGCTTATGGAGTAGGTGTCCAATATGCAAGGGAAATGCTTAAACATTAGTAATCATACCCTCTTTTTCAGTCGAAGTAGAGGGTATTAATCACACTAACGATGAAACAATTAATATTGACTTTAACTATTGCCTTGGGAATAGTTTCCTGTAATGAAAAGGAAAACAAGAACATCACATTTGCCGACCTGATTGTCCACAATGCAAAAGTTGCTGTTATGGACAATAACAGAACAATTACTGAGGCCATCGCTATAAAGGATGGAAAAGTTTTGGAGACAGGAGCTAATGCAGAGATCTTAAAGTTGAGAAATGAGAATACTAAAACCATTGATGCCAATGGAAGAACATTAATTCCGGGCCTTAACGATTCGCATCTGCATTTGACAAGAGGCGGGCGTTTTTTTAATGCCGAACTCAGATGGGATGGCGTAAAGTCTCTTAAAAAAGCCTTACAAATGTTAAAAGAACAGGCGTCTAGGACTCCTGACGGACAATGGGTACGTGTAATAGGGGGGTGGAGCCCTTTTCAATTTGAAGAAAAACGTTTTCCTACACCCGAAGAAATTAATGAAGCTACCGGTGATGTTCCCACTTTTGTAATGTTTTTATACAGTAGAGGGTGGCTGAATACGGCCGGTTTAAAAGCGATGAATATTGATGAAAATACAAAAGCACCGGAAGGTAGTAGCTTTGAGAAAGGCCCGGATGGCAAATTAACAGGGGTTCTATTGGCAGAACCCAACCCTGGCATTTTATATGCTCGTATTGGGGCACTGCCACCATTGTCTGAAGAAGAAATGGTAAACTCTACCCAACAATTCTATCGGGAACTGAACAGCTTTGGTATTACCAGTGGCATTGATGCTGGTGGGGGCGGTCATAAATTCCCAAATGATTATGCAGGAACAAAACTTTTAGCTGATAATGGAAAAATGCCTATTCGTCTTTCCTATTATTTATTCCCCCAAAAAAAGGGTAAGGAGTATGCTGAATTTGAAGAATGGATGTCCAACAATAAAGTAGGGCATAATGGCGAAATACATTTGGACCACGGTTATGAACTGGAAGGTGGTGGAGAGTTTCTGGCCTGGAGCGCAGGTGATTTTGAAAATTTTTTAGCACCCCAACCCATGCTGGAAGACAGACCTACCTGGAGAGAAGATATAAAGAGAATTATCCGTCTTCATGTAGATAATGGCTGGCCTTTTAGAATACACGCTACTTATGGCGAAACCATAGCCAATATGTTAGAAGTTATTGAAGAGGTAAACCAGGAAACCATTGGAAAACTGGCATCTAGGCGATGGCTGTTTGATCATGCAGAAACAGTTAAAGAAGAAGATTTGCAACGTATTAAGGCTTTAAACGGTGGTATAGCGATTCAGGCACGTATGGCCTATGCCGGTGAGTTTTTTGTCGAACGCTATGGCGCCGACAAGGCAAAACAAGCACCACCCGTTCGTAAAATGATGGACCTGGGACTTCCTGTAGGAGCAGGAACCGACGGTACACGGGTAGCAAGCTACAATCCATGGCCGGCTTTATATTGGTTGATTACAGGTAAAACCGTAGGCGATCTTCAACTGGCCGAACCGGCTAACCAATTATCAAGAGAAGAAGCTTTGCATCTATATACCCAAGGAAGTGCTTGGATCTCTAATGAGGAATCCGTTAAAGGTACTTTGGAAAATGGAATGTATGCAGACTTCGCATTACTATCCGATGATTACTTTTCAATTCCTGAAAAAGAAATCACTAACCTAAAATCAGTATTAACTGTGGTTGGAGGAAAAATTGTTTACGCAGAGGAAGAGTATCAATCAATGAATCCAAAATTACCAGAAATAATACCTAGTTGGTCTCCCGTAAAATTTTATGGTGGATATCAAAACGAATAAATTAATACTAATTTTTAAATCTTAACTAAATGAGTACAGCAGAAAAAACAAAATGGAATATTGACACAACACATTCAGAAATCAGCTTCAAAGTAAAACACATGATGATTTCTACCGTGACTGGTTATTTTGATGATTTTAATGCAACAGCTGAAACCAGCAATGAAGCTTTCATTAATGCAGATTTTGCTTTTACAGCAAAAACAGGATCTATCAACACGAAAAATAGTGATAGGGACAGACACTTAAAATCAGATGATTTTTTCCGTGTAGAAAAGTATCCTGAATTATTATTCAAGTCTACATCTTTTGATGGAGAAACGTTAGTGGGGAATTTAACTATTAGAGATATTACTAATGAAATTAAAATTGAC
>CAMPJM010000786.1 GCA_946886805.1 uncultured Flammeovirgaceae bacterium
CCTTGTTCTTTCTTAATTAAATGGGAAGAATTCAAAACATCTTCATCGATATGGGCCACTAAAAAAGTTGCAGCGGCAGATTGTCCTAAATGAAGTAGTTTTCCTGCCAAAAAGCCGCTCTGGTAAGAATCCTGTCCAATATAAGAAAGAGGCTCGTAATCGGGGATATGGGTATTAAATAAAATAAAGGGAATGGATAACCTTTTCCAACGGCTAAAGTAGGAGAGCGATTCTCTATAGAATATAGGTGCGATCAGGATGCCATCGAAATCTGTACCCGTCACTTTATCTGCCGTCTCTCTAAAGGATGCCACGCTATGTGGGTCAAACACGAATTGTGTAACACCCAGTCCATACTGCTTAAGTTCTTTCCCGGCTTTTTCCACTCCCATACGCGGAGCATGCCAATAAGCGTCTGCTATCGGGTCAGGTATAAGGGCAGCAATCTTGTAAGTCCGGTTGGAAACCAAGGCTCTCGCATGCAGGTTGGGCTCATAATTTAGTTCCTGAGCGATTTTCAATACATTTTGTCGGACTTCTTCTGAAACCCTTCCCCTATTATGGAGCACACGATCTACTGTTCCCGTTGAAACCTTAGCTTTTTTAGCAATATCTTTTATCCTTACAACAGCCATTTTTTTAATAAATTGAATAAATCATTTGTAGAGGAGGAAAAGCTTGTAGCGAAATAACGAACTGTTCCCGTGTTCCTGACTATGATAAATCATTTCATCATTGATTAGAGGAAATGTTAACGTTAGTTCCACGAAGATAAGAAATAATAATATTTGTAACTACTCAGGTAGTGGAAACCATCATTCCTGCGAATCCAGAAAGCTTTCGGAAGTAGACAAGGAATCACCCTTTACGATTGCTGGAATAGTTACCGATTCTGAATTCATATCGAGAGATCCCAGTTGGCCAGCCCTGGTTATTTAGTATTTAGATGTATCAACGTTCATCCAACGAGAAAGTCAATGGTTGAGGCGGACTATTGTCTTTGGTTTTGCCCGAATATCTTTTTGTTTTGATGAAAGCACTTGCAGCACTATATTTCCAGAAAAAGTAATTGAGGATTCGCTAGTTTTATTACAGCAGCAAACTGGCAAAAAAAGGCCAAAGCATCAATATATTTAGGTTGTGTTCGAACACATTTTTTCTTTATTATCTTTGAAGTTATTCAAATTTAGTTTAAGCTTGCACAATGTTAGGATTATAATTCACTCATGTTTTGCACATTGATTTGAAGAAGCTGGGAGCTATATGTGCTTTCTCAACGTGGTTAAGAGTAGGATTAATGGTTCCCATTCGAGAAGCTTATAAAACGATTGCTGTGAAACTTGAGTAATTAAGTGACTTGCCTATTGTGTTGGAGCATACATTACGCATTTCGCTGCTACCTGATAAGCCAATGTTATTAAAAAATAGAAACCAAAGATGATTGTAATTCGAAAACTGATAGTAAAAACGCTGCTCGCTGTAGCAGTAATAATGCTGGTGATTGCACCGGCCTCAGCACAATCGAAGGTAAATCCCGATTCCATACGTGACAAAATGCAATGGTTTGCGGATGCAAAGCTGGGAATTTTTATACATTGGGGAATATACGCAGTTGACGGAGTAGATGAGAGCTGGAGCTTTTATAACAAAAAGATCAGCCACCCGGACTACATGAAGCAACTCGATGGCTTTACTGCCGGCAATTACAATCCTGAAGAATGGGCGAAATTGATAAAAGAAAGTGGTGCCCGATATGCCGTGATTACCACCAAGCATCATGATGGGGTAGCACTATGGCCAACAAAACAAAAACATTATAATGTCGTAAAGGACACCCCCGCCAAACGGGATTTGTTAACTCCTTTTTATGCCGCGTTGGATAGAGAGGGGATTAAACGTGGTGCTTATTTTTCTTTAATCGATTGGAGCCATTCAGATTATCCTGCTTTTACCAAAGATAGCAGCCGCTATACGATCAGCGACGACCCGAAGCGTTGGAGCCGGTTCAAAAAATTCTATCAGGCACAAATCAAGGAAGTGAACAAAGCCTTTAAGCCAGACCTGTGGTGGTTTGACGGCGACTGGGAACATAGTGCCGAAGAGTGGGAAGCAGCAACTGTCCGCCAAGACATTTTACAAGCCAATCCCGATGCAATTATTAACGGACGTTTGCAGGGTTACGGTGATTACGCGACACCGGAGCAGAATTTTCCTGTTACCCGCCCAGATTTTAACTGGTGGGAACTGTGCATGACTACCAATAATAATTGGGGTTATCAGCCACAGGATACTGCCTGGAAAACGCCTTATGAAGTGATTACCATTTTTGCCGATGTAGTAAGTTATGGGGGCAATATGTTGCTAGACATTGGGCCAAGGGAGGACGGTACCATACCACCCGAACAGGTGCATATATTGAAGGAGTTGGGAAAATGGAATAAGAAGCATGAGGAAGCTATTTTTAATACCCTGCCTGGCATGCCTCAAGGACATTTCTATGGGCCGAGTACTATGTCGAAAGATTCTACAACAGTTTATTTATTTCTGCCGGCAAAGGTCAATGGTAGTATTGCGATAAAAGGCTTAAAAAATAAGATCAACAATATCAGAGTGGTGGGAGCACCACAAACTTTGGAACATAAGATTGTAGGTAAGATTTCATGGAGTCCGGTGCCTGGTCTGGTGTATATTAATGTACCGGGGGAAGTTCAGGATGAGTACATGTCGGTGCTGGCTGTTGAGCTTGACAAGCCACTCAGT
>CAMPJM010000787.1 GCA_946886805.1 uncultured Flammeovirgaceae bacterium
TTTTTTGTTTTTTTTGTTGACATGCTAAAAATGCTGAGAATTATAATTTGATGTTTCGAAGCAGTTGCTTTTTCCTGATATCCTGAAGATCACCCCTTGGAATAGCTTCGATTAATTTGCGGGTATAATCTTGTTGGGGATTATCAAAAAGTGCTTCCGGGTAACCTTTTTCTACTATTTTGCCATTGTTCATTACAATTATCCTATCTGAAATGAATTTTACCACTGCCAGATCATGAGAAATAAAAATATACGTAAAGTTGAATTCCTCTTTAAGCTTATTTAGCAGATTAAGGACCTGGGCTTGGACAGACACATCTAATGCCGAAACTGACTCATCGCAAATTATAAAACGTGGTTTAAGTGCTAATGTTCTGGCGATACACACTCTTTGCCTTTGTCCTCCTGAAAATTCATGGGGATACCTGTTATAGAATTCTCCACTCAAATTTACAGTTTCCAGTAACTCAAAAACTCTTTCCTTCCTTTCTTTGTCATTTTTAAGCACTTTATGTACTCTCATGGGTTCCATTATGGCTTCACCTACCGTCATTCTCGGATTTAATGAAGCATAAGGATCCTGAAAAATAATCTGGATGTCCTTCCGTAATTTGCGCAATTGTTGCCTGGGCATAGTGTTTAACTCCTGATCTTCGAAAAAGACTTTGCCAGCAGTGGGTTCTATCAACCGTAGGATAGATCTGCCTAAGGTAGTTTTACCACAGCCTGATTCGCCTACAAGCCCCAATGTTTCTCCCGGATAAACTTCAAAGCTCACATCATCGACAGCTTTGATGAAATTTTTTGGTTTCCCCCAAAATCTATTGTCAATTGGAAAATATGTTTTGATATTCTCTACCCTTAGCAATGGTGCGTTTTTGTAGATTTTATCTCGTTGTTCTTTTATTTCCTCCTGAGTTTGGGCGTTTAATAAAATGGCTTCCCCTACAGAATTATATTTATTTTTCCTTTCTGTTAGCTCACCGGCAGCCGAGGTGTCCATAAAATCAACTATTGTAGGCAATACTTTTAATTTTATATCCACACGTGGCCTACAGGCTAGGAGTCCTTTTGTATAAGGATGCTTCGGATCAGAAAATATCTCCCATAAGGTTCCCTGTTCTACTATTTTACCCTGGTACATTACCACCACACGGTCAGCGATCTCTGCAATTACCCCTAAATCATGCGAAATAAATATAATGGACATGTCCTCACTATCCATTAGTTGTTTCATTAGCTTTAGAATATTTGCCTGGACCGTTACATCCAATGCCGTAGTGGGCTCATCGGCTATTAATATGGAGGGGTTACATGACATGGCCATGGCAATCATTACCCTTTGTTTCTGCCCTCCGCTTATTTCATGCGGGTAGGCTTTGAAAATATGTGCCGGGTTCGCTAACTGGACTTTTGCAAAAAGTTCAAGCGTTTTTTCCCGGGCTTCGCTTTTTGAAATTTTTTGATGCAGCAGTATCGCTTCCATTACCTGATCTCCGCAGGTATAAACCGGGTTCAGAGAACTCATAGGCTCTTGAAAAATCATGGAGATCTCATTTCCGCGGACTTTTCTTAAAGCATTGCGAGGGATTAATGAAAGGTCTACCTGGCCAAATCTTGGGGAATCAAAAAGGATTTCTCCTTCTGTGGTTTGTTGTTTTGGATTTGCAAAAAGCCGCATAATAGAAAGTGCTGTAACAGACTTTCCCGAACCTGATTCTCCTACAATGCCTATTGTTTCCCCTTTTTTTACCTGAAAGGAAATATCATCTACTGCTTTTACTATACCACTTTTACCTATAAAAGACGTTTTTAAGTTTTTAACTTCCAGTATGGGCGTATCTTTTTCCGTTTTTGTATGCATTAAAAATCAGTATCTAAACCAAAAATAGGAAAAGAAACGGTAATATGTAAATGTGAGGGGCTTTAAACCAAATGAATATCCTCTGGGGCAACCAACGGCATGCATTGAAATTTCAAAAATAGCTGGGCTGTCACTACCACATCTTGTTTGCAATACTTTGCTATTTTCTCCAGGTCCTTATCAATATAATAGGCATGATTTACCATGCTGCCGTCTATATCAGATTTGCTGGATGGGATGTCAAATAACGCCGCCAGCAGGTCTAGGGAAGTGAAGTTTTTTCTATCGCCAAATTTCCACAGCTCCAGGGTGTCAAGATGTAGAATTTCCCAGGGCTTTTTTCCTGACAGTTGTAGACAGGCCGGTGCGGGCAACCCGTTCACCAGCATCCGCCGGGAAATGTATGGAAAGTCAAACTCCTTGCCGTTATGAGCGCAAAGAGCTAATTTATTTTGATCAAAATGGTTCTCTAAAAGATTTTTAAAGTCCTGGAGAATTATTTTCTCGTCATCATTCGCAAAGGCTTTGACCCTCAGAGACGTAGTTTCACCATTATTTACAAAATACCCTACTGCTATAGTAACAATTTTCCCAAATTCGGCATAAATGCCTGCCCGTTCAAAAAACAGCTCTTCAAATGATTTTTCATCATCACTTCTAAGAAATGCCGCTTTTTTCTGCCATAAAGCCTTGAATCTGTCATTCAAGTTTGCATAATCGGGAACACAGGATACGGTTTCAATGTCGAGGAATAATATGTTTTTAAGATCCATATCTAATTATCGTAATGCGTCTATTTCTATTTCTTTTGCAATGTTGACGTTGCCACCATTATATAAATTCCGGCACATATAGTGCTTTTTCTTGCCACTTGTAGTTTTAGGGATTG
>CAMPJM010000788.1 GCA_946886805.1 uncultured Flammeovirgaceae bacterium
ATACTATTTAAGATAATATAAGTTGCTTGATTTTGCAAATCTTACTACAAATCAGAGGCAAATCGAGATGATATTTATTGTTTTACTGGGCTTTTCTATATAATCTCGTCTTTATTAAACGAGATTATATAGGGAAGGATTTCTTGTTTACAATATTGTTATGGAGAATGGCTCAATCAGCGGAGCTTCAACTACTTAAATAAAAAGAGTGAATTTCCTGAAGACCGTAAAGCCTTATAAGAAATCTCACCAATTCCTTATTCAGTTTTAACAGCACTCACCACTTGTAAGTCAATGTTTTCGCTCAAAGAAGCAGAAACGGAACAGTATTTGTCTACCGCTAGCTTCACAACTTTTGATAATTCTTCTTCCGTAGTATCGGGAGATTTAAGTAGAAACTTTATAGTGATATGCGTGAAAGCTTTTGGGTACTCTGTTCTTCTGACTCCTTCTGTTTCAATTGTGAATTCTTCTACGGTCTTTCTTTTCTTCTTCAGCATTTGAACTGCATCTACCGAGGCACACGCCGCTACGGCTGATAAAAGATGCTCCATAGGAGAGAAGGCTTGCTTAAATTGCTTCTCATACATGTCTATTTTAGCATAGTTTCCTGCCTCGTTAATGGATTCAAATTCAAAATCAGAAACAAATTTGGTGATAATTTTCATTTTAGGTATTGGGTTTTAGGTATTGGGTATTGGTTTTGCGCTGCTGAATTATTTTCATTAATACACTAGCACATTAACAAATTGGTACATTATTACATGTTTCTCCGGTACTGTCCGCCTACTTCAAACATGGCATTGGTAATTTGACCAAGAGAGCAATATTTTGTCGCTTCCATCAAAGCCTCAAAAATATTTCCATTTTCTATCGATCTCTGTTTTATCTTTTCCAGCTGCTTGTTAGCCTCTGCTTCGTTTTTCTTATGCAGCGCCTGCAACATATTGATCTGGTATTCCTTTTCTTCCTTTGTTGCCCTAATCACTTCACCAGGCAAGACAGTAGGAGAACCTTTTGATGAAAGAAATGTATTCACTCCAATAATGGGAAATTTGCCATTGTGTTTCAAAGTCTCGTAATACAAACTCTCTTCCTGAATTTTACTTCTTTGGTACATTGTCTCCATGGCTCCCAAAACACCTCCTCGTTCTGTAATCCGATCAAACTCAAGCAGCACTGCTTCTTCAACAAGATCTGTCAATTCTTCAATAATAAAGGAGCCCTGGGTTGGATTTTCATTTTTAGCCAATCCCAATTCCTTATTAATGATGAGCTGAATAGCCATCGCCCTCCTTACCGATTCTTCGGTTGGCGTTGTAATTGCTTCATCATACGCATTGGTGTGTAACGAGTTGCAATTATCATAAATAGCATAAAGTGCCTGTAGCGTAGTCCTGATATCATTGAAGTCGATTTCCTGTGCATGAAGCGACCTCCCTGAAGTTTGAATATGATATTTAAGCATCTGCGACCTCGGGTCGGCATTATACTTTAGCTTCATTGCTTTGGCCCAAATTCTGCGCGCTACTCTTCCAATAACAGCATATTCCGCATCTATTCCATTAGAAAAGAAAAACGAAAGATTGGGGGCAAATTTATTGATATCCATTCCCCGGCTCGCATAATACTCGACATAGGTAAATCCATTTGCCAGTGTAAACGCCAATTGACTGATAGGATTCGCACCTGCCTCAGCAATATGGTACCCCGAAATTGAGACCGAATAAAAATTCCGCACATTATTGTCAATAAAATATTGCTGCACATCACCCATCAGCCGCAGCGAAAACTCTGTGCTAAAAATGCAGGTATTTTGCGCCTGGTCCTCTTTTAGGATGTCAGCCTGTACTGTTCCTCTTACCGAAGCAAGCGTCTGGATTTTGATCTTTTCATAAACATCGGCAGGCAGCACCTGGTCTCCGGTAACGCCTAATAACATCAAGCCCAATCCATCGTTTCCTTCCGGCAGGTTTCCCTGATAATGCGGCCTGATTTCAGGAGCGTCTTCATAAAATGCTTTGATTTTTTCTTCAACCTCAGCCACCAGTCCATTTTCTCTAATGTAAATTTCACATTGTTGATCTATAGCCGCATTCATAAAGAAGCCGGTTAGGATAGCCGCCGGGCCATTAATCGTCATGGAGACAGAGGTAAGCGGATCTGCAAGATTAAAGCCGGAATATAACTTTTTAGCATCATCCAGGCAGCAAATAGAAACCCCGGAATTCCCGATTTTTCCATAAATATCAGGTCTGTGATCGGGATCATTTCCATATAAAGTCACCGAATCAAAGGCTGTGGACAACCTCTTTGCAGGCATTTCCTTGCTTACATAATGAAAGCGTTTGTTCGTTCTCTCCGGACCCCCTTCTCCTGCAAACATACGGGCAGGATCTTCTCCCTGGCGCTTAAAAGGAAATACTCCTGCTGTATAAGGAAATTCTCCCGGAACATTCTCTTTAAGGTTCCATTGCAGCAAATCTCCCCAGGCTTCATATTTCGGCAGGCTCACTTTCGGGATTTGGGTATGAGAAAGCGTTTCGGTGTGGGTTTTTATTTTTATTTCCTTATCCCTGACCTTATAGGAGTAGATTTCTTCCCTGTACTTTTTTACCTTTTCTGGCCACTCATCAAGTATCTTCTTGTTATGAGGATCGAGGTTTAAAACAATTTCATCCTCTAGCTTATTTAAAGTGGTTAAAATATTATTTTTATCATCAAATTTATCGCTCGCACTTAA
>CAMPJM010000789.1 GCA_946886805.1 uncultured Flammeovirgaceae bacterium
ATATAATTTACATAAGATTTACTGTTGAAGTTCATATAAATTAGCATTGCGTTTAAATCAGTTTCTAAAAAGCCGCCATTTTCATCGATTTTTAATTTCTCCAGCTCATTTAGGAGATCCTTTTTATAAAAGACTTCTTGAAAGGTAACAGGGAGTTCAAGTGACTTCCGAATCATTAGATTTAAACTTTCCAGCACTATTTCCCCTAAATAACTATCTGAGCATTCGGCTAATTTAGGTTTAATCCACTCCAAGCGCTTTTTGAATTCAATTTTTACAGCTTTTATATAGGTGACAGGGACACGTTCTTCTAAACATAAATAACCTGAAAACCGAACTTCAATGAAGGAAAGTAGTTCATCAAGACACTGGATAAGCTCATTGGTGAGCTGTTTTAGCCCAGGTCTTCGCTCTGGAACATACCTGTGGTTTTCCAGCGCCTGGTCAAGCAGGATTACCAGTGATGAATGGTACTGTTTCAGCAAAAGCGCAATTTGCTTTTCTTTTGTGGATGCAAAAATGTGTCGTTTTAAAATTGACTGTTGCTTATCTTTTTCTTTTCCTATTCTTGAAATAACGGATCTTATTTGTGTATCCGTCATGGATTCGATGTTGGACTTTTCCGGATTTAGTGAAACGGTGATTAAAGAATCCAACCACTCTAGTGTATAACTTCCTCTCATGGTTCTTTAAATTAAATAAAAAAAATATTTTTAATAATGTTTAGCAGAGGTTTTTCGTACGTAGATTGCCCTTTTAGCCTAATTTCTTAGCCTATATAGTTTGATAACGCCGCTGGATATATTGATCGGACATTTATGGGATCTTACCAACGAGTCAAGCGTTTCTTTTTTTGCTAGAGAACATGCCCTGCTAATAAAGTACGTCGATATTGCCGTTGAACGTGGTGTTGTTCGTGCAGTTTTGGAGCTGTAGGGTATATTTGTATGTACCTACAGGTACCAGGTTTCCATTGCCATTGACCCTGCCGTTCCAGGATATGTTTCCACCTAACAAACCCAAATGACCGGTGCTGATAGTGGCCGACGCCTGGTACAATATATTGTTGGCAAGGTTTCGAACGGTTAGGTTATAATAATAAGCATTGATGGTGCCATAACCATTGTTGCCATCCGCTATGATCCATGTATCGTTGTACCCATCACCGTTCGGTGTAAAAACATTTGGTCTGAATATATCGAAATTCCCTAATAGTACACGCTGAACAGGCTCCGAATCGCTGTCTGAAGTGCCTGTGTTATTGTCGCTTACAAATACGCTAAAGTTAGTGGTTTCATCCAGCCCTACTTGTATGGTCCTAACATTATTGGGTCCTGGAAATGGAATACCGGGAGTGGAAATAGACCAGCTGTAGCTATAACTTGCCGAGCCGTTCTGTACATGGGCAGTTAATGTCCGGGTGCATGAATTTGCCGCTGTTCCCGTTTGGCTTATCGATACGCTAAATTGTGCATGCGCAAGTTGTGTCCCAACTAGGATCTGGGCTATGAGGATTACTGCGAATGTCCAAATTTGGCCCGCATATAAGCCGATGTAATAATTTACTTTTCTTTTCAAATCATAATAGAAGATAGCTTTCATAGCATGGGGATTAAAAATTATAATTTTATTTTATTTTCATTTTTTAACAGCCAACTCACCCCTGTTTTTACCTTTAAAAGCTCTGGATTGGACTCCATTATCAATTTATTTATGGGGGTGAAATAGTACACATAATCGGGCTTTAGGAACAGGCTAAAAGATTTGCCAACGTTATACCACACCTTCACACCCAATGTCCCTCCACATAGGAATTGGTTGTTTTCATGGACAAAATATTCTGTTGTTTTTTCCCTTGCGTTTAGAAATCCTGTGCTCTCCGTCTGCTGGGCCATGAATTCTGCGGTAAATCCAGCAGAGAAATAAAAGGACACGTTTCCTTTCTTAAAAACCCGATAATTGATATCTACAGGGAATTCCATATATGACAGGCAAACAGTTGTTTTTGCCGGAAAAGGAAACGGATCATCCAGGTTATTAACTTTGTAATTGTAGTCCAAGTAAAAATTTTTGGTTGAGAAAAGCACGTCCATGGTGGCTGAAACCCTTTTGCCCGGGAAAAAGGCACAGGAAAGCCCCAAACTAAAATTTCTTTCAGGGAAATATTCTTGGGCTGTGTTTGCCCTTTCCCTAAAATTGATTTTAAAGTGATCATATGATGCCATTAATCCTATCGCAATATTTATCCTTTTTCTACGCGGGGCATCTAAAAACAACCTGTTCAAAGGGCGTATGGTAGTTGCGATTTTACTCGTACTTCCCGTTGAAAACGCTTTTTCGGGTACACCTAGCTCACCAATAGGTTGTATGGTTTCAACAGCTTTACCGCTAATAAAGGCATGTTTCGGGTCGACATTGCTATTTGTCCCTATTGTGTCAGCAATTTCTTGTCCTGTATTTGAAGAAGTTATTTTATACCGCAGTATTTCCCGAAGCACTATATGATCACCAATAACCTGATAGGAGAGTCCAACATTGTTACAGAGTTTTTTGATAAATAAAAGAAGCGGCAAATTGAAAGCTTTGATGTTTACAGTTTTGTTTAATGGGATATTGTCTGCGCTATATGAAAGGTTGATTTCGTAATTCGACTTTATATGATCAAGCAGGTATTCCAAAGAAACCGCTTCAAAAGAAAGCGTGACCTTTTGATCGAGCAAGTGGGGTTGTGAAAAACC
>CAMPJM010000790.1 GCA_946886805.1 uncultured Flammeovirgaceae bacterium
ATATTTAAATTATTCTTATTATGGCCAGATAGCTGCAACTGTAGCTATTTTTATCATTGTTGCCGGCTATTTAATACATAATTTCAACAGTTTTCAGCAAAATAACCTTTCATCGGCAATTGCTTATGTTACCAAAACAACTTCATTTGGTCAAAAGTTGACCTTCCGGCTTCCGGATGGGACAACTGTAGTACTCAACTCTGCATCTTCTATTAAATACCCGGAGCGTTTCCACGAAGGGAAACGAGAGGTTTCTTTGAGCGGAGAAGCATTTTTTGATGTGGCACACGATACAGCATCACCGTTTAAGGTACATAGTGATAATGTTACGACAACAGCTCTGGGCACCTCTTTTAACGTAAGATCTGCTGGTAATCAAATAGAAGTAGCGCTCACCACTGGCAAAGTAAGTGTTGAGAATCAGATGCTTGAGAGTGACGCCGATGAAAAAGTCTATTTGCTTCCGGGTGAAATGGCCGTATACACACCAAAAGCTGGAAACATTCGAAAAGAAAATTTCGACCTGGGGGAAATCACCGGCTGGAAAGAAGGTAGCATCCACTTTAAGAGCCTCCCTTTAAGTGAAATAATGGTAAGGCTTGAGCAATGGTATGGCGTTACAATATCTCTAGACAATAAAATACCCAAAAATAAACAGTTGACGGGGGAATTCAATAATGAAAATTTAGAAAGTATTATTCAAGGTCTGAGTTTTTCTCTGGGATGCAGTTACACTATTAGCGGAAAAAATGTGGAAATTAAATAGAAAGTCTATGCTTAAATATAAAATAAATGGGCCATGATACCCATGACCCATAATTCGCACTTCCCTTTTCAGGTTTATTCCATCGCCAAATGTTTCAAACCTTCAAAGGATGTTCTTAATTAATGCATTAATTAACTAAAAACTGTTCAAAGTTATGAATATAACATTACCTAACCTAGTAAAAATGATTTCAAAAAATTTCATTTTAGGCTTACTTCTTCAATGTTTTCTTTTTTCCACTTTATTAGCTGAAAAGGCAAACGCACAAAAAAATATCAGGGAAGTGTACGTCGGCTTCAGCAAGGTGGAGCTTTCGCTATTTACGTTGTTAGTAGAGATAGAAGAAAACACCGAGTTTAGTTTTATTTACCCTGAAGAGTACCTTGAAAAAGACAGGCTCATCAAAATCGGCAAAGAAAAAAGATCCGTTTTTCAGGTTCTGCGGTACCTCTCGAAGGAAACCAATTTAAAATTTAAGCAGATCAATAACGCTATTTATATAGGAAAGGAAGCTGCTTCCAGAATTAAAGTGGAGGATGAGCCTACCGAGACCGTCCAAGCCATTACTGTTAGCGGCACCGTTACCTCCTATGAAGATGGAGAACCATTGCCTGGGGTAAATATACTATTAAAAGGAACAGGTACGGGAACAATTACAGATGTAGACGGAAGGTATACAATATCAGTGCCGGATGAAGATGCTGCTTTGGTATTTTCTTTTATCGGCTATATATCGGAGGAAGTGCCAGTGGAAGGACGATCGGTCATTGATATAGCACTTCTTCCGGATATCACGGCGTTGGGGGAGGTTGTAGTTATTGGTTATGGTACAAGGAAAAGGAAGGATGTTACCGGAGCAGTAGGTAGTGCAAATCTTGAAGATTTCAGACAGTCGCCCGTAAGTAATGTTGGCCAGTTATTGCAGGGAAACCTACCTGGGCTTAACGTGGGACAGGTAAATAGTGCAGGGTCAACGCCGTCTTTGTCTGTGAGAGGAAGAACAACAATTTCAGGTAATCAAGACGTTTTAATAGTACTTGATGGAATTCAATATAGCGGTTCTTTAGAATCGATAAACCCGAACGATATTGAGTCTATAGATGTGCTAAAAGATGCGAGCTCAGTTGCAGTTTACGGGGCTCAAGGGGCTAATGGAGTAATTTTAATTACCACAAAACGAGGCAAAAAAAATCAGGACCCTCAAATTTCAATATCAACATCTTACGCCACCTTAGAGCCCTCTATAGATTTACGACCTCTTAATCGCACTGAATATTTGGACCATATCCGAATGCTCTACTATGAAAACGCTTATTTGGAACCTGATTATGTAGCACCTAATCCGGATTTTGATTTAGCCGATTATGTAGATGCTTCAATGTTGGATGAAAATGGGAATGTAGTAGATACCGATTTCGATTGGTGGGATGCTGGGACACAGGTTGGTTTTTTGAACCAACAAAAAATTAGCGTGTCCGGTGGATCTGAAAAAACCCGATATCTGATATCTCTTGATCATACAAAACAGGAAGGCTTTATAATTAATGATAAATTTCAAAGAAAAGGTGCCAGGGTTAATCTTTCTACAGATGCCACAGACTGGTGGGAAGTGGGTGTTCAGAGTTTTGCTTCATTTGTGAAAAAAGATGGTGCAGAGCCTGATATTGCAGATTTAGTGCGTACTTCACCCCTTTTAGAGCCCTATGATGAAAATGGTGAGATAATAATTAATCCGGCCAATGTCACAGATCAGAACCCCTTTCTTCCCTATTTAGTGGACGATTATGAACGTCATGATTATTTCTTTGCAAATTTCTTTTCACAAATAAACTTTCCTTTTTTAGAAGGACTATCCTATAGAGTGAATTTTGGCAATAATTATAGGATCAATAAATCTTATAGAGCCAGTGAATATGGTGCTGGTTTAATAGGGGAGGGTTATAAAAATCATGATTTTTATAACCCT
>CAMPJM010000791.1 GCA_946886805.1 uncultured Flammeovirgaceae bacterium
GTTAGTCTATTATTTAATAATTGACAAGTCTACCTGATACTTTTTTTATTATTAGTAATATTAAAAACGGTCATTTAAATTTAAACGAGAGAATTGAAGGTATTAAAATGGTCTTTACCTTTGGCTTTAAATATGTATAATTAAAAATTGAAAATGGACAGAAGAAAATTTATCCAGGGAACAGCCTTATTAGGAGCAGGGGCTTTTTTAAATCCCTTAACTATTAATCCTTTGTACGCCGCTACAGATTTTCCTGTGGTACGTACGCCTTCAGCCTCCCGAAATTTTGAAAGCAAATCAATAGAAAAAGCAATAAAGGAGTTTACATCCAAAGTGAAAGACAAAGAACTGGCCTGGCTTTTCGAGAACTGCTTTCCAAATACGCTTGACACAACTGTTACGCATAAAGTTGTCAATGGCAAACCTGATACCTATGTGATCACAGGGGATATTGATGCTATGTGGTTGCGCGATAGCTCTGCGCAGGTATGGCCTTATCTGGCTTTTATAGAGAAGGACAAAGATCTAAAGAAACTAATAGCCGGGGTAATTAACAGGCAAACCCAATATATTCTCAAAGATCCTTATGCCAACGCTTTCTATGACGATCCTAACAAGCGTGGTGAGTGGGCAACTGATTTTACAGATATGAAACCGGGGGTACATGAGCGGAAATGGGAAATCGACTCCCTCTGCTACCCCATTCGCCTGGCTTACCAATACTGGAAAACGACAGGAGATACCGCACCATTTGATCAGGAATGGCAAAAAGCTATTAATTCAATTCTGCTGGTATTTCGCGACCAACAAAAAAAGGATGACCAGGGAGATTATTCCTTTCAGAGAGAAACACCACACGCTACCGATACCCAGCCTTTGAAAGGATTTGGTTATCCTGTCAAACCTGTAGGATTGATAAGTTCTGCTTTCAGGCCAAGCGACGACGCTACTATTTTCTCTTTTCTGATCCCTTCCAATTTCTTTGCTGTAGTAAGTTTAACCCAAGCGGCTGAAATGATGGAGGAGATATCAGGAGATAACAAAACTGCTGCGGAACTTCGGGCACTGGGTCAGGAAGTGGACAAGGCCATAAAAGATTATGCTATTGTTGAACATCCGAAGTATGGAAAAATCTATGCCTTTGAGATTGATGGATTTGGAAGCCATTTGCTAATGGACGATGCCAATATCCCTAGCCTGCTTTCACTACCCTACCTCGATGCGATTGATCCTTCTGATGCTATTTACCAGAATACAAGAAAATTTGTTTTATCAGAGGATAACCCGTTCTTTTTTAAAGGAAAGGCAGCAGCCGGAATCGGTGGTCCCCATGTGGGCATGGATATGATCTGGCCGATGGCTATTACTATGAAAGGTTTGACCAGCGATAATGAAGAGGAAATAAAGGAATGCATCCAGGCATTAAAATCGACGCATGGCGAAACTGGCTTTATGCATGAGTCTTTCCACAAGGATGACCCTAAAAATTTCACACGTTCATGGTTTGCCTGGTCGAACACGCTTTTCGGCGAATTCCTTTGGAAAACATACCAGCAAAATCCTAAATTACTAGGGTAAGCCACCCGTAACATTTAAAACTTTAAATATTAGCTAAGCATAAGGAACGTAGATTTGGTTTAAACCAGGTCTACGCCCGAATGCTATTGCCTCAACAAATTGGTTTTTTAAATATTAAACATGAATTTTATAAAATATATCTCCATCATTTTCCTGATGTTCTTTATTTACTCTTGTAAACAAGCCCAAAGCGCGGAGGAAACAGCGGAAATTGAAGAAATAAAATATACGGATTATGTAAATACTTTTATCGGTACGGCACCGCTCACCGACCCAAAAGTAATAGGATATACGCCCCCCGAAGGCTGGAGAGTATGGGCGGGCCTTACGTACCCCGGTGCTTCCCTACCAAATGCCATGGTGCAGCTTAGCCCTATTACGGAATTTGGAACAGGAGCCGGATATGAATATGAAGATACCGTTATTTATGCCTTTACCCATACCAATAAAGGGCATTGGAATTTATGTAACATTCCCGTTTTACCAGTATCAGCAGATGCCGGCGAAAATGAAAAATTCAGTTCCGCCTTTTCTCATGAATCAGAAGTAGCAGCACCGGGTTTCTACGGTGTAACACTCGACGACTACAATATTGAAGTAAAGCTTACTACTTCCCTAAGGTGTGGGTTTCATCAATATAATTATGCTGATAATAAAGGGAAAAAAATTGTTTTTGACCTTTCCAAAGCAAATAATCGCGTAACGAATTGGGATATAAAGCAGGTGGCGGAAAATGCTGTACAAGGTTTTCAGGAAATGGGCAACGAAACAATATATTTCTACGCACTTTTAAATGAAGACATCAATCACCTGGATATCCGACAAAAAGAAGCAAAAGACGGACTGGCCATATTAAATATCAAGGATGGCAATAGTAAGCCGGTAGAAATGAAAATAGGTCTGTCATTTGTAAGCGAAAAAAACGCAAAGCAAAACCTCGAAGAAGAGATCCTCAATAAATCATTTAAAGAAGTACGGGAAGAAGCGACCGAAAAATGGGAAACTTTATTATCTAAAATTAAAGTAAAGGGCGGAACAGAAAAGGAAATGGAGCTATTTTACTCCTCATTATACCGCTCTTTTCTTTGGCCAGCTTTGCGCAGCGATATCAATGGAGAATTCCGCGATGTGAAAGGAGAGGTAACAAATGT
>CAMPJM010000792.1 GCA_946886805.1 uncultured Flammeovirgaceae bacterium
CAACATCGCCATAGGATATTCAGTATTACCATAGCCAAAATCATCATACATTTTTTCCGTATCGCCATCGTACATAATGGAAGCCACGGGAGGTGCCATAACGGTGGCTCCTACAATAAAGAAAACACCGGTGACGGCAAATACAAACTGATATGGCAGACCAATGATCCCTAAGGCCGTGTGGGCGTCTGTCCAGATATTTTTTAACTTTTCTTTGGGCCTGAAAACATAAAAATTGGATATAATTTTATTCCAGTGCACTATTACGCCCGTTACAATTGCAAAAAGGAAAAAGAAGGAAATGATTCCGGCAATTAAGTAGCCTGACCTGCCATAGAGATTTAGCTGAGCCAGAAAATGCAGGCGGTATAGAAATTCGCCAATTGTATAGTTACCAGCATAATCGTATGTTTGATGCGTATCAGTATTGATGTAAAAGAAGTCCCCTCTCCTCCCCTTAGCTTCTTCGGTTGTGGTTGTATCTTTAGAAGCCGAGATATTGACACTTATCCTTTTCGCTTCATCATATTTGTGGAAGGAAATATCCCTTCCATAAGTGTCATATTTTTGGTCCAGAGAGGTTATCATGGCATCTATATCCATGCTCCCGAAGTCTGCCTCTTGTATAGGTTCGTTCCTTTCCCAACTGATGATCTCATCCTTGAAAAAAGCGAACGAGCCGGCGAAAAATATAACATATAGACCGACGCTAATTAATAGTCCACTTACGGTATGTGTGTGGAATAGAATATTATAGATTCTGTTGCTCATAGATCTAAGAGATAGGATTATAAATTTTTCCGAAGTAGATAAAAATTGAAAAAACCAGGGTAATGAACAGGTAAAGTGTCCATGTTTTCCATCCGTTTTTTCCAATGAAAGCCAAAATAAGGAGTCCGACCCAGAGAATAAACCCACCAAACCGTAAAGTCAACAAAACGTTCACATGGTCTATCCAATAAGCCAATGCCATGTGAAGAGATACTGTCACCAAATATCCGCCTATCAGTCCGGCAGAAATTTTTGCAATCCTTTGACTTACTGATTTGGTTAAATATTTTTTGTTTGCGGGCATTGTATCTAAATTAATTCTATTAAAAAGGACAGTAAAAAAATAAAAGAAACAATTCTATAATTGACATATCTCAAAGGGGTAATCAATACAACAAGGCTCGCGACAGTCATAAGAATGACAAAAAACAAGAATATGCCTGAGCCAATTCCAAAATAAAAAAGGCTGATTACCAGCGCGATGAAGTTCAAAGATAATCCCAAAGCCTTTCCAGCTTTAGGATTATCCTGTACCCATGATTCTATAAAGAAGCTGCGGCTCAACACAGCTCTTTTGGAAGTGTTGTAAAGCATGTAAAATCCCAATAATGAAAGAATTACGATGATTGTTACCATGATTTATACAATAGAATGATACTTATAAAACTTCAATTTTTTGGGTCGCACAACGCCATACAGATTTGTAAGGTGATTTCTTTGTCTCACCAGACTCATCTTTATGAAAGCTGGTTGCCTCCAAAAAGTAAGTGCCTTTTTCTTCCAGCGTTAGTTCCAAAACACCCGTGGCGTTACTTACAAAAGTTTTCTTTCCTCCGGAAGGCAAAAATAAAGTTGCTTCAATTCCTTCCTTAGGTTCTCCCTTGAAATAAGTTTTGTAGGTTGTCACATTTTTTGCTTTCGAGTCAGGAGATGCCTGGATGACAACCAAATCAGGGCCACTAGCTGTTAAATCAGGGGTCTGAGAAGATTTTCCAACAAATACCTGGGCGAAAGCATTGAATTGATAGGCTGTTTCCTCGCCGGGATCTTCAGCAATATGGCTGATCTCTAATCTGTATGCACCTTTTTTCTCTGGCGTAAAACTAGAAACAAAATGATCTTCTTTGGAGGTGGTATTAAGCTGTGTTTTTTCGCCATCGGGATGGATTAACCAAAGCTGAAATGCAGCGACATCAGAATACCAATCAGCAACTTTCTCTGCTTTTCTATCTTCAAATTCACTGTAATAAACTCTTACTTCCTGGCTTTCACCTATTTTTCCTTTGGTGCTGGTGTCGATATACAGCGCATGAGCCGAGACCATCCCAGCATTAAAAAGCAGGCAAATGAGCAGAACAAAGGGTAATAATAATTTTTTCATTTTGAGTGATTTAATTTTTAATATAGTTTTCCTGTAGGGAATAGTTTTGATATAGTTCCAAATAATAGTCAGGGCTGAAAAATAAATTCCAGCCTGACAAAGAATAATTATTCAACCTCAAGCTTGCTGATCGCAGTAATAGTACCACCTTCAACCGCCAGACCTTTAGTGGCTGTAGCGGTATTGACATCAATTTGGTAAACAAAACTGCCCTCCAATGTAGTAATTCCAATAAAAGCTATGCCATTGTCGACAACTAAATTATTGGTGGTTACATTAGTGATGTCGGCAGCATCCGGCGCACCCTGTATCCAGGTGATAGTCTGGTTATAAACATCGGCAACAGCAAATCTTTTCCCCGTAGCATAGGCTTCTTTCTCATCAGCCATCATCACAATAAATTTTCCATTACCTACATAGTTCTGATCCGTAACATAGTGTCCGTCTGAAGCTTCTTCTATATTAAAGAAATAATCAGGGTCAAATTCAGTGGTACCGCTGTTAATTCTCATAATCGCTGACGGTTTTGTTGAGGTGAATTCGCCATTATTGGTAGCCATTGCGGATGAAAAAGCGT
>CAMPJM010000793.1 GCA_946886805.1 uncultured Flammeovirgaceae bacterium
GCAATAAACGCTGCTTATTTAACAAATTGGTAATATTAAATTTCAACTCTTCAAAGCGAAAAGTTTGAAATTGCACCGAATTTTAACACTACACAAACAATTATCTAACCAATTTAGTATGAAAACACTTTATCAATTCTTTAAAAATGAAAGGAGGTTGCTGCAAGGAAGTTCGGCTATTGCTATTCTTCTTGTTGCATTCATTCTAACGCTACCGCAAATTATAGTGGCTCAGGAGGTAAACACTTCTGAAGGCAGAGCAGTAACAGTAAGTGGAAAAATCTTGGGCGAGGATGGGAATCCACTTCCGGGGGCAAATATTGTAGAAAAAGGTACCATTAATGGAACGATTACCGATGTAGAAGGCAACTACCAACTAACAGTAAGTTCAAGTGAACCGATTTTGGTGTTTAGTTTCGTAGGTTTTTTACAGGAAGAAGTCCCAGTTAATAACAGGTCCGAAATTAATGTGACGCTTTATCCTGATATTATGGCTTTAGGGGAAGTGGTAGTAGTTGGTTATGGCACGCAGAAAAGGTCAGATGTTACAGGTTCTATTGCATCTGTAAACAGGGAGAATTTTAACAAGGGAGTTGTGGCCAATCCGGGACAGCTTTTACAGGGCAAGGTGGCTGGCGTAAACGTGACCTCAGTAAGTGGAGAGCCGGGAGCAGCACAAAATATTATCATTCGGGGAATGGGCAGTTTGCGGTCAGGAACAACGCCGCTTTTTGTAGTAGACGGTTTTGTGATTGACAATTCTTCCAACGGGATAGCCTCTAATCCGCTGAATTTTATCAATCCGCAGGATATTGAATCTATTGATGTATTAAAAGATGCCTCTGCAACTGCTATATATGGGGCACGAGCAGCAAATGGCGTAATCGTAATAACCACTAAAAAAGGTAAAGACGGCAAAAGTGAAGTAAACTTATCTATGTCAACTGCTATTTCCACATTGGCCAATAAAATGGATGTTTTTAGTGCCGATGCGTTTAGAAACCAGGTGCCTGCGGTAGGAGGTACATTGCTGGATGGCGGCGCAAATACCGACTGGCAGGATGAGTTGACACGAACCGCTATTTCCAAAAGTGCGAACCTCTCAATGAGTGGCGGTGCTAATAATAAATTCTCATATTACGTGTCCGCAGGGGTAGATGAGCAGGAAGGCATTTTTAAAAACAGTGCCTTAACCAGGTATTCAGGAAGGGTAAATTTAACTCAAAAGGCATTAAATGATCGTTTTAATGTGGATTTTAACCTTACGGGATCACGAGTAGTAAATGACAGACCGGATATTGAAGCAATGACAACTGATATGCTTCAATTGAATCCTACATTACCGGTCTATACGGATGGCAGCCCCACCTTATTTGATGATCGTTTGAATCCTATTGTACGCAATCAAATCTATGCTGACAATGCCAACAGTAACCGTATTTTGGCTAATATAGCTCCGTCCATTGAGATTTTTAATGGGCTTACTTATAGAGCAAACTTAGGCGTTGACTATAGTTCTACCGAACGCGATGTTCAAATAAGTCCCTACCCATTACTGGAAAGCCTGGTTGAGGGCACATTGAGTACGTGGGTTAATAATAATAGAAATTCATTGATAGAAAACACCTTAACTTATTCTTATGACAAAACCGCACATAATTTTACCTTCTTAGCGGGTCATTCTTATCAGGAAATTTATGTGCAGGAGAAGCTTTTTGAACTCAAGGGCTTTGCTAACAATGGCATCGACCCAAGATTTCAGGATCAGATCAGCAGTCAGGAAAACCCCACCTACTATAGTACTTTCGCCTACAAAAATGAACTTCAGTCATTTTTCGGCAGGCTTAACTACAGTTATGATGATAAATACCTGGTAACTGCCACTATGCGAGCTGATGGATCTTCCAAATTTGGAGCCAATAATAAATATGGTTATTTCCCATCTGTGGCTTTAGGATGGAACCTGATCAACGAAAGCTTTTTGAGTACCAGTAGCTTCATAAGTAATTTAAAGTTACGTGCCAGTTGGGGCCAGACTGGCAACCAGGAAGGTATAGATAATAAGGTTAGCCTCGCAAGTTACGTAGATACGAAAGGAGATAATGATACTTACCCCTTAGATCCGGATGCTTCCACAATAGATGATTATCCTTTTGGAAGGGTACCTGCAAGAAAGGCTAATCCTGATCTTAAATGGGAGGTATCTACACAAACCAACATAGGAGTAGATTTTGGTTTACTCAACCATAGGCTGACAGGTACAATAGATTACTTTCACAAAGTGACAAGTGATGTTGTGCTGTTTGCCAACAAAATCGATCCAATACAACCAACTCAGAAGATTTGGACAAATATCCCGGATATGGAAATCAAAAACTCCGGAGTTGAATTAGCACTGGATTATCGAAATATGATCACTGATGACTTCATGCTAAACATTGGCGGAAACATAAGTTATACAAAAAACAAGGTAGTTAATTCTCAATATCAATTATTAACAACTGGCGCCGCGCAAGGTGCCGGACAAACCGGTGCTACAATTAACGGATATCTTAATGATGAGCCTGTTGGAACTTTTTATATGAAAGAGTTTATAGGGATTGGGGAAGATGGATTGAACCAATATAGAGATGTTAACGGAGACGGTGAGATTTTAGACAATGACCGTGTGGTAGTAGGAAGCGCACTTCCCGATGTAATTTATGCCTTCTAC
>CAMPJM010000794.1 GCA_946886805.1 uncultured Flammeovirgaceae bacterium
GTATAAGCAGCAATAATATTTTTGAAATATATATTGATAGCAATCAAAATACCTGGATTGGCACAGAAAATGGTGGCTTGAACCTATTTCTTGAAAAGGAAAACTCCTTTACTACCTATAAAGCGGACATAGCTGATAAAAAGGGATTTTCGAGCAATTCAATAAATACCATATATGAAGATAGAGACGGAACGATTTGGTTTGGATGCCATAGAGGAGGGATTAACTACTACAACCCCCTTCAGGAAAAATTCCAGCATTTTACAAGTCACCATTCAAAAAATAGCGTAAGTCATAAAAGCATAAAATCATTTCTACAGGATAGCAAAGACAATATCTGGATAGGGAGCGATGGCGGGGGTTTAAATTTATTTGATAGAAAAACGGGGAAATTTAAGCACTATAAACCCAAAGAATCCAGCAGCAATTTCTATACACAATCAGTCCTTGCTATGCTGGAAGATAATGATGGAAACATTTGGGTAGGTGCCTACGATGGAGGTTTAAATAAGCTGAACAAGGAAACAGGAGAGTTTACAACGTTTTTAAACGATCCGGATGACTCAACCAGTCTCGGCAATAATGACGTTTGGGCAATGCTGGAAGATAATGAAGGCAAACTTTGGTTGGGAACAAGGGGCGACGGGATCAACATATTTGACACTAAAACTGAAAAATTCACGAAATTAAAATGCAATCAAAAAGAAGGGCTTTCTACTTGTTGGATAAACCACCTTTTTCAGGATAGCAAAGGAGATATTTGGATTTCCACCACCTGGGGTTTAAATCTTTATGATCAGAAAACAAAATCCATTACCCAATTTTTACATGATGAAAAGAAAGCAGGTAGTATCAGCAGCTACACTATCAATGAGGTTTATGAAGATCAAAATGAAAACATCTGGGTAGGAACCAATGAGGGACTAAACCTTTTTGACCGGAAAACTTCGTCCTTTAAGGTGTATAAGGAATCGGACGGCTTACCTAACGATGCGGTATACAGTATTGAAGAAGATTTGAATGGAATGCTATGGTTGGGAACATTACATGGACTATCTAAATTCGATTCTGAAAGTGAAGAATTTACGAATTACACTGTAACTGACGGCCTTCAGGATAATGAGTTTGTGCAGGACGCATCGTTGGTTCTCAAAAGCGGAGAATTGCTTTTTGGAGGACCCAATGGTTTCAATATATTTCATCCTGACAGTATCAAAAAGAATAAAAATATTCCGCCTGTATTTTTTACTTCCCTTTCAGTTTTTAACAAGCCCATTTCTACTGGCAAAAATTCCGTTCTAAAAAGAAACATAAATGATGTAGAAGAGATTACCCTTTCCCACGAGCAAAGTATGATTACGTTGGAATTTGCAGCTTTAAGCTATATAGACCCTGAAAACAACCGATATGCCTATAAGCTCGAAGGCTTCGATGAAAATTGGAACTATGTGGGAAATCAAAACAAAGCTATCTATACAAACCTTGACCCCGGAACCTACAATTTAAAAGTAAAAGCATCTAATAATGATGGCATTTGGAATGAACAAGGCAGATCGTTATTGCTTCACATTACCCCTCCCTATTACCAGACCTGGTGGTTTAGAAGTTTAATAGCCTTTGTCGCTATATTTCTCGGGTATCTAATTCTTAAAAAAAGAAACAGCTTAATTGATAATCAAAAAGCAATATTGGAACGCCAGGTGTTGGAAAGGACATCAGAGGTA
Source organism: uncultured Flammeovirgaceae bacterium (assembly GCA_946886805.1). The sequence continues at coordinate 1,725 of CAMPJM010000794.1, forward strand.
ATCGCTTCTAAAGAGGAGATGCAGATACAGGCAGAAATACTAAAGCAAATAAACAGAGAAATGGCCGATCAACGGGAAGAGATTTTGGTGGAGCGGGAAGAAGCCGAACGAGCAAGGAAAGAAGCTGACAGAGCCAATCAGGCAAAGAGTGCCTTCCTGGCTACTATGAGCCATGAAATAAGAACACCTATGAACGGTGTGATAGGCATGACAGCCTTACTGGCCGAAACTTCTCTTACGCCTGAGCAAAAACAATATGCCGATACGATAAGAATTAGCGGGGAAAGCTTGCTGACGGTAATAAACGATATTCTCGATTTCTCTAAAATAGAGTCTGGAAATATAGAATTAGAAGAAGAGAGTTTTGACCTGAGGAGATGTGTAGAAGAAGTGATGGATTTGTTGGCAAGTAAAGCAAGCGAACAGAATATAGATCTTCTATATGTAATTGACCACAACATACCTGAACAAGTGGTTGGTGACCGACACCGATTAAGGCAGATATTAATTAATTTGTTGGGTAATTCCTTGAAATTCACAAAAAAGGGAGAAGTTTTCCTCGGTATTTCAGCATCTGAACAGCAGGGAGCCGATATAAAATTATCATTTAAAGTGCGGGATACTGGAATAGGAATCCCAGAGGACAAATTGTCCAGATTGTTCAAAGCCTTTTCTCAGGTTGACTCTTCTACCACCCGGAAATACGGTGGTACGGGACTCGGGCTGGTAATAAGCCAAAGACTTGTCGATTTAATGGGAGGAGTAATTGAAGTAGACAGCAAAGTAGGTGAAGGAACACAATTTAGTTTTACTATCAATTGTAAAAAAAGTCATCAGACTTTACTAAAGAGAGGGTATGATATCCCGGTTGAACTGTCAGGAAAGAAAATTTTAATTGTAGATGATAATAACACGAACCTTACCATTCTGGAAAAGCAATTAGGCTTGTGGAAAATGTCGCCGACACTTGCAAACTCAGG
>CAMPJM010000795.1 GCA_946886805.1 uncultured Flammeovirgaceae bacterium
CTTTTAATCGTTCAGCTAATTGATCAATTGGGATTGAAAGTGCCTGGGAAATATGGCCAAAATTGTATTCTGATTCCGGACGTACATCAAGAAGGATAACTTCGTCCAGATTTATCCTTTCGATCAGATCATCAATAGTAATTGATTCCAGCTTTTCTTTACCTGCTCGAAAATCTCTTACTACTTTATCAATTTCTGCTATCCTTTCTGTGCCAAAATCACGTAATGAATGCCAGATTTTATTGACCTTTTCGCTGGCGAGATAGTAAATGATGAAGTTGCCTTCTCTTTTAACCTCTACAAGGCGACCGGCTTTTAGAACTTGTAAGTGCTTGGAAGCATTGGCCACAGACATACTAGTTTCGATAGCTATCTTTTCAACTGATCTTCCCCCTTGTGCTAACAGATCGATTATTTCAAGCCTCCGGGGATTTCCTAACGCAGTACTAACTCTAGCCAGCTCATTAAATACTTTATCTTTAAAATCTCTTTTTTCCATACCAATAAGATTATGGGACAAAGATAAAGAAAATTAATAAACTATTCAACTAATTAGTTGATATGCGCTTTTCTAATTCTTAAACATACTTGATTCTGGAATAAAGCAATAATAGAGAACATCAATAATGCGCCGTCCTCGCAAAGGCTTCAGCAAAAAAAAGAGAATATCGTAATCTAAGAGAAGGTTATGTTTCCTAGTGTTGAGCGACGGCTTCACAAATTTTATTATTTTCACGCAAAAGAGATATTAAGGGTTCCGTGATACAGATTATCGGATCTCCATAGCCTATTTTTACACAATGAATTCTTAATTCGTTCTGTTGATGGTTTCTTCAGGATATTGAAATTCAGTTCGATAATCTCCTACAAGATAGGAAACCTGGGCTATCCCTTCAGTCGGAATTGATTTATATAACATGCTCATGATTAGGTCTTTACGTGTCAGGATTCTTTGTTCTCGGGTAAAAGCAAGAACAGGGAAGTTTCAAGGAATGTTTAAACATATTCAGGATCTCGCCGGAGAGCTTTTTTTCCTCTTTTCTTCTGAGCCTAAAAAAAAGCAAAGGAAAAACGGAAGAAGAAATTTTGATTAAATAAAAGTAACCTCCTACCGGTTCTGGACAGCTAAAATTATAAAAGTTTACGTATTCGTCGGATACCCTTTGTTCATCCAGTTCACTCTTTTCTTTTTCAGGTTTAGAAGCTTGTGGTTGGTAAATCCATCTCATTCAGCGAGGAGAAAGCAGGGCGTATGTTTGGACACACATCAAAAGGACAACGGCTACCGTACAGTACGATTTCAGTATCTTTTGGAAGTTCTTCGAGTGAAACTTTTGGCTTTTACAGGTTTTCGGGCTCGTCTGCCGCACCAAAATCAACGGAACTCTTGATGTAATCCAGCTCAAATATTCTCCAATACTTTCTTTAACTTATCACGAACTTCTCCTGCTATTTTCCCAAGGTTGTCATTTTCTACAGCCTGCATGGAAGCTACCGGATCTACTACCGAAACTTCAATGGATTCTTTGTCCTGTTGTTGCACAATAACATTGCAGGGTAGCATGGCACCGATTTTATCTTCCGCCTGGAGCGCCTTGTGCGCAAATCCGGGATTGCAGGCACCGAGTATCCTGTAAGGCTTAAAATCCACATCCAGCTTTTTCTTAAGGGTTGCGGTGACATCTATTTCGGTAAGTACGCCAAAACCTTCCTCTTTTAAAGCCGCGGTAACTTTTTCAATGGCTTCATCGAAATCTACATTATTGAGTTTTTTGCTATAATAATAAGGCATATTGATTGCTTTTTATGTTATCTATATAAGCTTTTAAGCCTCCACATGTTTTCCTAAAGTCAGCTTTTTTAGTTACAACATTCAGAAGCTTTAATTCATCGGATACCCTTTGTTCATCCAGTCTACCCTGATATTCTTTTTCAGGTTGAGAAGCTTGTGGTTGATAAATTCCATCTCATTCAGCAATGAAAATGCAGGGCGTATATTAGGGCAAATATCAAAAGGACAACAGCCACAGTAAAGAACAATTTCGGTATCTTTTGGAAGCTCTTCCAGGGAAGCTCTTAACTTTTCCAGGTTTTCGGGCTCATCTGCAGCACCAAAGTCAACGGTGCCTTTAATTCCTTTTCCAGGTCTGAGACCATGCGCGCCTCTCGGGCTTACACTTATAATATACGGTGGCCGTTGATCTAAACTTTCAATGATTTCTGCCAGTTCGGATGGCTCTATCAGTTGTTCTTCAGTCCATGGCTCCTGTGCAAGGACCATGCTTTGAAACATAAATAGGGTAATTGTCATCAGGAAAAACGCTTTAATCATTCTTGTGCTCTTATACATTTTAAACTATTAAATAAATTCAAGTTGTCGGTGCCTCCATGCTAGGACACCAGTACATTAATGAGGCAATCTTTTTCTCAAAAGTCCATAAGTGAATGTTCCCAGCAGTGCGCTAGCCAAAACTACAAATATCACGCTATAACCGTTCCCAATCAGCGTATAAATTGGACCTGGACAAGCACCGGCCATGGCCCAGCCCAGACCAAAGATAATGCCGCCGATCAAATAACGCGGTATGCTCCAGGTTTTCGGGGCAAAGGTAATGGGAGTTCCCTCGGTGCTCCTTACCTTGTATCTTTTGATTATGGCAACTGTGATAATACCTAATGTCACGGCTGAACCTATAATGC
>CAMPJM010000796.1 GCA_946886805.1 uncultured Flammeovirgaceae bacterium
CAAAGGCTTTAGCCAAATCATCCCCACTAAATTTGTAGTAGAAACAAATAATTAGATATAAAAACATGAACGATCAGAAAATAAATATAGCCATAGTAGGATTGGGTTTTGGAGCAGAATTTATACCTATCTATCAAAAGCATCCAAACGCTAATTTAATGGCTATTTCGCAACGGACGCAATCTAAACTGGATGAAATTGGAGATGCTTTTGGCATTGAAAAGCGCTACACTTCGTATGATGAACTTCTGAAGGATCCTGAAATCGATGCGGTTCATATCAATACCCCAATTCCTGACCATGGAATTCAGTCTATTAAAGCTTTGAAAGCAGGCAAACACGTGGCTTGCACTGTGCCAATGGCTACTACCTTAGAGGAATGTGAAGAGATTGTAAAACTCACCCAGGAAACGGGCCTCACTTATATGATGATGGAGACGGTGGTTTACGCCCGCGAATTTCTATTTATGAAGGAATTGTACGATAAAGGTGAGTTGGGAAAATTACAGTTTTTAAAAGCAAGTCACCAGCAGGATATGGACGGATGGCCAAATTACTGGCCCGGTTTGCCGCCGATGTATTATGCTACTCATTGCGTCGGGCCTGTGCTGGGCTTAACCAGGGGCGAGGCAGAATATGTTTCTTGTTTTGGATCCGGAACAATAAGAGAAGAGCTACACCACCATTATAATTCTCCCTATGCGGTAGAAACTACCCATATAAAGTTCAGGAATTCTGATCTGAGTGCGCATATTTACCGCTCGCTGTTTGATGTTGCAAGACAATACAGAGAAAGCTTTGAAGTTTACGGTTCCAAAAAATCTGTTGAATGGCCATTAATAGAAGGAAAGCCATTGGTGGTGCATACTGCCAAACGTCCTGAGCCGGAAATTCCCGAGGAAGTAGAGAGTCCTGATTATGCCAAGCGTTTGCCAGAACCAATCCAAAGGTTCACGACAAAAGGCGTTTATGATTCGGACGAACACCAGCACCTCTCTTTTACACAGGGAGCAGGTCATGGCGGTTCTCATCCACATTTGGTTCATGAATTCTTGAATGCTTTGGTAGAAAAGAAGCAGCCCTATCCTAATGCAAAACAGTCGGCAAACATCACTTGTGTTGGTATTTTGGCGCATGAATCAGCCAAAAAGGGAGGGGAGATTATAAAATTGCCGGACTTTACTTTGGAGTAGGGCTTAGGTACATTCGACTTCAGTCGCATAATTATTTCGTCAACCATAGCGATGACATCCCTTTTTTTGAGATTTGCTGAGTTTATATTCAGTGTAAATCTATAAGCAAGAGGAATGTCATCGCTTCAAATCGGGGCTCTCGACGTAAAAACTTTCGTCAGACTAAGGCCTAAACCAAATTGAAAACGTTTTCTTTTGATTTTTTTTCCGAAATCGATTGATATGGATTTAAATCTATTAAATTCAAACTTTTATTCAACGAAAACATTAATAACCTTTAACTTTTATGAAATACTTTACTAAACTTCGGAAGTTGACAACCTATTGCCTGATGGCCATGTTGATAGGAAGTGCTGCTTGCTCTGGTAATTCTGATAAAACAGCCAACGATGAAACGGAAACTGATACTACAACAACAGAAAACAAAAAAGAATCTGATATGAAGGTGGAAAAATCTGATTTTGGTACGCTTGGAGACAGTACAGCAGTTAGTTTGTTTACCCTTTCCAACGATAACGGAATGCAGGTAAGCATCACCAACTATGGCGGCATCATTACTTCTCTAATGGTGCCCGACAAGGAAGGGAATATCGAAGATGTTGTGTTGGGTTTTGATAGTTTAGAAGGCTATAGAAGCGATGTATACCTTCAGGAAATGCCCTATTTTGGTGCAATCATCGGGAGATATGGCAACAGGATTGGCAATGCAAAATTCTCACTGGATGGTGAGGAATATAAACTTGCTGCTAACAATGGGCCAAATCACTTGCACGGTGGACTAAAAGGCTTTGATAAAGTGGTTTGGGAAGCAGAGGAAATGAACGGGGAAAATGAGGTCGGTGTGAAACTACATTATCTAAGTGCAGATATGGAAGAAGGCTATCCAGGAAACCTTTCGGTAGATATTACTTACACCCTAAACAATGACAACGAGTTAAAAATTGATTATAAGGCTACTACCGACAAGAAAACTGTGGTAAACCTAACAAATCATGCCTATTTTAACCTTACGGGAAATGCTGAGCGGGACATACTCGAACACGAAGTAATGATAAACGCTGATAAGTATACTCCGGTAAGTGAAACCTTAATACCCACAGGCGAGCTTGCGCCTGTTGAAGGAACACCTTTCGACTTTACAGAACCAACTGCAGTCGGACAGCGCATCAACGAGGATAATGAACAGTTGAAATTCGGGAATGGCTACGATCATAACTGGGTATTAAATGGAGTAGCTGGAGAAAGGAAATTAGCCGCAACGGTTTTTGACCCAACAAGTAGCAGGTTTATGGAAGTATTCACTACCGAACCAGGGATTCAGTTTTATACCGGAAATTTTTTGAACGGAAAAATCACCGGAAAAGGCGATGTCAAATATGAGCAACGCTATGGCCTCTGTTTGGAAACCCAACATTTTCCTGACTCTCCAAATCAACCTGAGTTTCCTTCAGTTGAATTAAATCCCGGAGAAACTTATGATACCCAAACGACCTACAAATTTTC
>CAMPJM010000797.1 GCA_946886805.1 uncultured Flammeovirgaceae bacterium
TAAAAAGCAAAGGTGAACATTAGTAGCCTAAATAGCTCAAAATTTTATATTAAATTTCAATAACTTACGAAAATAAATAGAAATTTTTTTTTAAATAAATAAAAGTAATATAAATCGGAGAATAGATTTATATCTCTATAAAGAATTTAAAGATGCCTCAAAAATTAATTTTTTCCATCTCATCCTTAATCATTTTGACAGTTGTATTCTTAAATTGGAAGACAACCACCACGGTTAGCAATCCTGCCTCAGCACTAGGTGAAAAAATCTTCCTAGAAAAAAACATGGTGATCAATGAGGTAGCTTTAGGGGAAGCTTGGAAGCTGGTCGACGAACAAGATCTTATCGGCGATCCTGCGAAGGGAACGGGAAAAAATGCCAGTACTAAATGGCACATTGACTGGCAGAAAAAAGATTATTTTCCTGTCAGTGCTGTTATCGATCTCGGACGGTTGTATAAATTATCTCATATTTACTTATTTGATGCCGAAGGCAAAGGCAAGGTAGAAATTTCGACGGGAACACCTTTTTCCTGGAAACAAGTTTTTATAAGTGAATTGGGTCAATATAACACCTGGGTAAAAAATGAGGTGGCTAAGGAAACCAGATATATTCAGGTTAAATTATATTCAAATGCTGCTCTGCCAGAAATTGCCATTTATGGTACTGCCATAGAAACACAACCCGTACATGAAACAAAAAAAATAAAACCAGCCCAGGATCCAACACAAATCAAGGTTGAAAATTTCATGGGATTAAATGCTTTTATAGATGACCCTTTTGAAAAAATTAAAGCAGTAGGATTCGTTAGAGAATACCATGTATGGAGTTGGGATGAAGCGGATCAAAATAATTATAAAGGCTATCCAAATAACGAAAATGCGTGGAACCCAAGCTATGCTGGGGGCGGGTGGAACTTTGATGAGTTTTATAAGAAATTACATGATGCTGGAATAGTAGTTGCTACCTGTATTCAAGGAAGTCCTGGGTGGCTGGGAGTACCTTTGGACGGAAAGCCGGTGCCTGAAGGTCGCGACCCTCAGAACCCACATTCTTACAAGGAACATGCAGACCACATGTTTCAGGTGACGGCAAGATATGGGCAAGTAGAAGTCCCGGATTCATTACTAAAACTTGCTGATAACCAACCAAGAAAATCAGGCTTGAATCTGATCCAGTATTATGAAAATTGGAACGAGCCGGACAAAGATTGGAAAACACGAAAAGAGTATTTTAGTCCTTATGAATATGCTGCAATGGCAAGCGCTGATTATGATGGTCATTTAGGAACGATGGGCAAAACATTTGGTGTAAAAAATGCAGATCCTGAGTCAAAATTAGTGATGGGAGGTATTGCATCTTTAAATTTAGACTATATCAAAAGTATAAAATTCTGGTCAGATTGGAACAGAAATGGAAGTTTGCCTTTTGACGTAATCAACCTCCACCATTATAGCAATGACGGCGGTAAGCAAAGAAGCCTGGGTAAAGTCGGCATTAGCCCGGAAGAAGATAGTTTAAAGCAAAAGCTGGAAATTTTTGTAGAATATCGTGACAAATATATGCCCGGCAAGGAAATATGGATAACGGAATTTGGATATGACACGCATGAAAATTCGGTTCAAAGAGCTCCCGCCATTGGTTCTTACTCAATGGAAGAAGTACAGGCGATATGGCTTATTAGGTCTTATTTGGCAATCATTGCCGCTGGCGTAGATCGTGCCGCAATGTACATGTTAAGGGATACTGAAACGAATAGCGGAGTGCAGTTTAGTAAGTCTGGTCTCACTAGTGCAAAGTCACAAAACTTTGTTGCTAAGCCTTCCTGGTATTACGTATACACTTTAAAGAATCATTTGACCGGTCATGTCTACAGTAGAGATCTGAGTAAAGATGGAATTATGAACTATGAATTCAAAGTCCCAACAGATAATAATAAAGGAGCGTTCGTTGTATGGTTGCCTACGAGTAAGGATGCGAAACATCTGGTGCATCAAATTTCCATTCCTCAAAATGCGAAAACTGCCACTCTTGTAAATTTTACAAGTAATAGTACAACAGGAGCTGTTAGAAAATTAGAAATTAAAAACAATAAGGTATCCGTCGAGGCAAGCGAAAAACCTATTATTATATTATATAATGAATGATTTTATGGAGTTTGCTCCTATAGTAAAGCCGGCATTATAAAACTACTCATAATTATAAAGTGCTAACTAATTTAAAATTTAACCCAGACCCATTTTTCCCGATTAAAAAGAGCTCCAACATTTCTAATAGTCCGCATTATGATAGAATATAACAGTAAACGGCTGATATAATTTCTTGTGCTAAGTAAAGCAAGAACTAATTTTCCATATCAGGGATATTGACCTTATTTAAGACAGCTCCCATCAACTTTCCGTCAAGGCCTTTTAAATAACTTATTGATTCCCTATCTAATTGTTTGATTGAAGATTGCGCCGAAAATACCGGCAATACAACGTCAGCAAATTCAACTAATTCTTTGGTGTCTGAATATTCATTTAAAGACGCTCCTTCCATAAAAATGTAATCATATCCTGAGGATATTTCTTCCAAAGCTTCTTTAAAATTCCTTCCTGAAAGAATTTCAGCTGGAGATTCATTGACTCCTTTACTTCCGATGATGTCTATATTTTTTAAACTTGTAATAGAGATAATAGATTTATTATAAC
>CAMPJM010000798.1 GCA_946886805.1 uncultured Flammeovirgaceae bacterium
GAAGGAAATGCTGACTATGCTGAAAAACATTGGGAGGCCTTGACAACATGGGCTAATTATCTTTTGAAAGAGGGTCTTGATCCGGAAAACCAACTTTGTACCGACGACTTTGCAGGACATTTTGCCCATAATGCAAACCTTTCGGTAAAAGCCATTGTAGGGATTGCGGGTTATGGAAAGCTGGCAGAAATGCTCGGCAAAAAAGAAATAGCCGAAGAGTACACTGCTGAAGCAAAACGAATGGCGCAGGAGTGGATAAAAATGGCTGACGATGGAGACCATTTCCGCCTAACTTTTGATAGACCCGGAACATGGAGCCAGAAATACAACCTTGTTTGGGATAAGCTGTTAAACCTAGGTATTTTCCCCGAAGAGGTGGCACAAAAAGAAATTGCCTACTACCTTACCAAGCAAAATGAATATGGGCTGCCGCTGGATATCCGGGAAAATTATACCAAAGCCGACTGGATTGTGTGGACGGCGACACTGGCAAACGACACAGCCACTTTTCAGAAGTTTATCGATCCGCTTTATGCCTATGTTACCGAAACGCCAGACCGGGTTCCCATGTCAGATTGGTACCGGACTACCGATGCTACACAAGTAGGGTTTCAGGCAAGATCTGTGGTGGGAGGTTATTTTATTAAGATGCTGGACAAATAATTTTTATGACAGACCTATAAGGTTTCAACAACCTTATAGGTCTCCAATACACTTAATGTATCAAAAATTGTAAACATATGAAGAGACGGAGCTTTATTTATAATGCGTCAGCAGGAACAGTCGGTGCCTATTTGGCATCAAATCCATTGTTCAGTTATGGTTCAGGTGTTTTTACTAATAAGAGTGACCTTGAATATCACACTATTGAAAAAGTGAATTCAAAAAAAGTCAGGATTGTTTATCCGCGTTATGTCGGCAAAAATGCAATAAGGGGAAATCATGGCTGGGGTTATGACGAAACCGTCTGCGAATTGGTTACCGACAAAGGTGCTAAAGGCTGGGGTGTAGTACGCTGGGGACACTCCGAAGAGGATGCATTTGAATATGTTATAGGCAAAAAGGTATCGGAACTTTTTTCACCCGAACTTGGCTTGTTGGATCCTGCTGCGTCGTACTGCGATGTCGCACTTCATGATTTAGCCGGGATTATACTCAACAAACCTGTTTACGAATTAATGGGTGCTTCCAAACCTAAAATTGCGCCGTGTTACAGCGGAATGATATACTTTGACGATCTCACGCCATTTTACGGTAAACCTGCCGGAGTAGATATAATACTGAAGGAGTGTCAATTTGATTATGACGTGGGATATCGCCAGTTTAAATTAAAGATCGGACGGGGCCACAAATGGATGCCGAAGGCTGCCGGGATACAAAGAGATATTGAAGTTACCAGGCTGGTGGCAGAAGCATTCCCAGATTGCGATATTTTGGTGGATGGAAATGACGGATATCCTATTGACGAGTTTGAACAATATCTCAAAGGTATACAGGGTGTCAAATTATTTTGGATTGAGGAACCCTTCCGCGAAACGGTGGATGACTATCAAAAACTACGGTCTATTCTTAAAGATTTGGGTATTAATACCTTGCTTGCTGATGGGGAAGCTTCTCCGGATCAGGCTTTTTTGCGTGAGCTCATAGAATTGAAATTGCTTGATGTCCATTTGACAGATATTCAGGACATCGGATTTACAGCTTGGCGGAATCTGATCCCGGAATTAGAAAAAAAGAAGGTTTTGGCCTCGCCACATGCTTGGGGATCTCAAATAAAAACCTATGTGGTATCGCATTTAACTGCCGCATATGGAAATACAGCGACTGTCGAAGGGGTAACATGTGTCTCAGATGATGTGGATTTTGGGAATTATCATATTCAAAATGGGAAGATAATCCCATCATCTTCTCCCGGCTTTGGTATGAAATTATTAGTATGATAGTGGTATAGACCTATAAGGTTTCAAAAACCTTATAGGTCTGGTTTCTACTTAAACCTTAATTATTTTAGGATAATCAGTCCCCATTATTTTTTTGTATTCGATGGCGAACGCCTGATATTTGATCCTGGCTTCATCGTTCATTTTCAATTTTTGCATCGCTTTAATTTGAAAAGCCAAGGCCGCATCATTCAGCGGATCTATATTGAATACTGCGTCGGCCAGATCAATAGTAGCCGAATACAGTTCTGCCGTAAAGCTTTTTTCCATTTCAAGCAATAGCACCGGTTCCAGTTTCTTTTCCACCTCTTCTTTAAATGAATCAAATAGCGGATCGTCAGAGAGTTGCAGGAATTTACCGCGGTTTAATATTTCAACAAATTCATCCCTGAATTCTTCCACTTCATTTGCGACAATTATTTCTAAGCATCGGGTATAATCGCAATAAAATTCTTCGGTGTAGGCTATTTTGAAATAACCTTTTTCATAAATCAATTCTATCCCGTTAAGCTCACTTAAAGTTTTACGTAAATGATTTATAGTAACCCCCCTGGAGTTTTTCACTTTATCCGCAGGTTTTCCGGGCCACAATATATTGCTAAGGCGCTGCGATGTGATGCCATCTTCCGTTGTAGTGAATTGTAATATAACACAGAATATTTGTTTCAACTGCGTGCTGAACGTGTAGGTTATATCTCGATTGTTCTTGTCACGAACGGTGAAATCCCCGAAAAG
>CAMPJM010000799.1 GCA_946886805.1 uncultured Flammeovirgaceae bacterium
AGGAGGTAATCCAGGAAGTCCATAAAGTTTTTAAAAACGATGCAGAAAAATTATTAACCACCTCAGAAAATAAGGGTAAAGCAAATTTCAATTTATGGGAAGCAAATAAATTGCAACTTGTTACGCTTGGAACAAAAGAGAAAAATATAGAAGTAGCGGGAATTTGCACCTATATAAATAACGGGCAGTTCTTTTCGGCGAGGGCATCCAAAAATAGCGGAAGGTTCGCCGCCGGAATTCTATTGGTTCCATAAAGGGTAAAGAAGAGACTTCTGCTGTCGTTTTGAAAAGGGATTTCTGAACAGGGAAATTCCGATTGACTGCATGTTTAGCTTTTCCAAACTGAATTTATAAGACAATCAATAATTGGAATTTTTCCACGAATACCAATCAGGCTTTCTTCTGCTTTACTCTCTCGAATGATTCGGCTAAAGCCAAATCTACACAATCTCATTCCTCCAACGTGTGACTTCACAATATTCTATTTTGCAAAAGCTTTGAGGATTTTCGAACCTCTGCTTTTAAAAGCTGGAGAACTGAAATGGATTTGATCTTCAATGATAATCCGTAACTCCTTTTGAAGATCGGGTTCCTGTTTTGTGAGTTTATAGATAATGCTCATTGCATACGCCTTTACTGCCACGGCTTCCTTACTATCAGTTAAAAAATCAAAACACATTGAAATTATTGGGCCATGATATACTTCGGGAATATTAATATTTTCGAGAACGTGTAAGGTGTTTCTTTTAACCGCCCTGTGTTGATCGTCACTCGGAAGGCCTTCTATCAGTTGATTTAAATACGGGTTTATCAGGTCTGGATTTTCGTGGACGCAAGTAGCCATTACCCATGCCGAGCGCTGAACTACCCTATAACTGCCATTGAAAAACAATTCCATAAGCTGATGAAATTTCTTTTCATCGTTGTTTATATAGGAGACAACATAATTTATATTTGCCTTTGAATGTTCAGCTAAAATTTGATCCTCAAGATTCATTCGACATTATTTGATAGAAAATACAAAAATAATGTGTTTAATGATGCAATCAAATTTTGTTAATGTAGAAAAAATCACTTCTTTAGTGTAAGAAATCATTCTACCTTGTTACAGTTTTGCTGCGGCTTAATAACTGGAAAACAACCCATAACACACGTTCCCGGACCTGTTCCGGGATCCCTCAAAATTACAGCCAGAATTTTTCTTCTGCTGTATTTGAAAATGTAATGTCAGCCTTTTCACGATGCCTTTGGCGCAGGTTTATTCTTTTAAAAGCTATCTCTCTGTTTTTGCAACCCTTGATATCTAAATTTTACCCCTACTTCTTAAATACCTAAACAGAAACACCCCTGCAATAGCGACAACAATACCTGATGCTATACCAATTAACTTGGGTTTGTTATCTTCATTTATAACAGGTGGCAATACTCTTAATCCATTTAAATCTGTAATAGCAGGCACTTTAACATATCTTCCATGCGCAGGGACAGCAGTAGTGTAAAAATTATCTACTAATTCCTGCAATTCAAGCCTCAATAATTCACCTTCCATAGGTATTCCATGGCCGGTGGCTGCTACTGCAGGATTGAGCGCAGCAAGCAATTTCACCGATTCGTATGCATCTGTCCAGTTGTAGGTGAAATATTGCGGTGGTCCGTGCAACTTTTGTTCCTGTGAAAATACAGCAGCTGCCGATTCCTGTTTTACGGTTACAAAGGCATCGCCAGCTATCAGCGTACCGTCGCGCTCTCTAAAAAAGGAAACATGGCCAGGCGCATGACCAGGCGTGTGAAAAACTTTCCATTCAGGAAAACCTGGCAACGTGTCAGTTGTATAGTGCTCTAAATTAGAAGCAATGTTTATGGGATTGTTCGGGTAGAGAAATGACATTAGAGACATTGCCCCGCCACCAACTGTTGGATCTGCGGGAGGATAATTCGATCTCCCCGAAAGATAGGGAATTTCCAATGGATGAGCATAAACAGGTACATTCCAGTGGGGGAGTAGGTTTTTAATTGCACCTACATGGTCGAAATGACCGTGGGTGAGAAAAATGGCTTCAGGAGCTTTGTTTTTCCCAAATTGCGCTGCTGCAGCTTTGATAATTTTGCCGGAAGATCCGGAAAGCCCGGCATCTATAAGCGCCCATGATCCATTGTGTTCTATAAAGTAAACATTTACGAATACAATCTTTAATCTATAAACCCCTGGCGCAACAAATTCCAGATTAGATGCTTTTGTAGTATTGATTGAAAGTGTCTCAGTATTTTGCATAAAATAGTTTTAAAAAGTTTTAAATCTTTCGGTGTACCAAAGGAATCGATTGAATATACTTATTAACCGCTTAAATGCTATTTTGTTAACAATTTGCAATACATAATCAAAGGCAAAATTTTGAAAAGATTTTGTCAATCCCCATTTTACTTCGTTTATTTGTAATAATTTGATTGTTCTTGCAAAATCTTAACTTTGCATACCCATATAAGTTGATCTTTCAAAGAAGATTTCGAAAATTTTATTTTAAGATGAACTAATTACCTGTAATAATTGTAAACAATAAGGTAACATAATTATTAGTTATTTAGATAAACCTTTGAAAATAGAAAAGCTTTATACAATTAAGGTTTAAATTTTAAAAAGTTTGGAAGATTCTCCGTTTCATTTTAATGAGATGAAA
>CAMPJM010000800.1 GCA_946886805.1 uncultured Flammeovirgaceae bacterium
ATAAAGAAGTAATTGTGGATAGTAATAGATTCAAGGTATAATCGCGGCCTAAATGTTCCTCTGGAAAACTACTTTAGAGCCTCCTTTAATGCTATTAAGTTAAGCCCCTCAGAGTCTCCTTTTTAGGGACTCTGAGGAATTGCTGCCGTTGTCTGTGTTTTGCTGAACAAAAAACTACCTAAGCCACCAATAACAAAAACTATAAAACAATGAAGTCTAAATTCTTTGCCCTTGCCATAATATTAGCATTTTCGCAGCAGATAGTTCTCTCCCAGACGACCTCAACAGAAAATAAACCGGAAATCAGGTTGAACCATATAGCGGTATATGTAAATGATCTTGAGGAAAGTACCGCCTTTTATGAGAATGTATTAGGATTAAAACAAATTCCTGAGCCATTTAACGACGGCAGACATACCTGGTTCACGCTTGGAGGGGCTGGGCAGCTTCATTTGATTCAAGGAGCAGAAAAAGGTATAGTTCATGATAAAAATTCACACCTCTGTTTTAGTGTAGCGTCAATCGATGATTTTATTCGGAATTTGGATGATCACAAAATCGAGCGGGAGAATTGGGTAGGTGATTCCAAAGATCCTAATATACGGGTAGATGGCGTAAAGCAGATCTACTTCCAGGATCCCGATGGCTATTGGGTGGAGGTAAATGATGATTTTAAATAGGTAGGTTTGTTGTTGCTTATATTTAATAGTAAGGAATGAGGAATTTCTTCAATTTAGAACAAGTCGTTTGTGATTTTTATTTGATCGAGAAGATATTCTCAATTAGTTTTAGAAGTTTCCTTCTAAGGGTTAAAAGTTTCTTATCTTTCATTATTTTCTTCTATTTTTAGATATAATAAATTATTATGTATGCAATGGGCTCATTAGCCCTATTGGTTGAGGCCATAAACTCCTAATGCAAAATGGATGAATTTCTTTTATACAAAAACGAATCCGGAGAAGTACGGGTAGAAGTGCTCTTGCAGGAAGAAACATTGTGGCTCACTCAAAAGGCCATGGGTCAGTTGTTTGGTGTAGAGGCTCATACTATCACCTACCATATCCATAAAATTTATAAAAGTGCCGAATTGCTTCCAGAGGCAACTACTCGAAAAATTCGAGCAGTTCAGAAAGAAGGCACACGGAATGTAGAAAGAAAGCTGGATTTCTACAACTTAGACATGATTATTTCAGTTGGCTACCGGGTCAATTCTGTTCAAGCTACGCAATTCCGCATCTGGGCCACCAAAACGCTCAAAGAATTCATCATCAAAGGTTTCGTGCTGGACGATGAACGGCTCAAACAGGGAAAACAACTTTTCGGAAAAGATTATTTTGATGAACTACTGGAGCGTATCAGGGAAATCCGCGCCAGTGAGCGCAGGTTTTACCAAAAAATAACCGATATCTACGCCCTTTCTGCGGATTATGAAAAAGGTGCATCTGAAACAAAAGATTTTTTTGCTTCCGTGCAAAATACCTTGCATTGGGCGATAACTGGCAAAACGGCTGCGGAAATTATTTATAGCGAAGCAGATGCCACCAAATTATATATGGGTTTAAAAACCTGGAAACATGCTCCTGAGGGAAAAATTCTTAAAACCGATGTGTCAATTGCCAAAAATTATTTGAATGAACAGCATGTAGGAGAACTGAACCGGATTGTTTCGGCCTATCTTGATTTGGCAGAAAACAACGCTCATCGGGGAATGGTGATGAGAATGAATGATTGGAGTACATTTTTAGAGAACTTCCTAAAGCTGTCCAGTTATCCCATTTTAAAAGATAAGGGAAAGATATCTGCTTTGGAGGCAAAAATAAAAGCCGAAGGGGAATTTGGAAAATACAGGACCATTCAGGATAAAAATTATGAATCAGACTTTGACAGAGAGGTAAAGCGGCTAAAGGGAAAATAAATTATTGAAGCTGCCTAATCGTATATGACCTATATTATCTTCCAATATTTTCTGCTATTTTTGGATTCAAAAGTCTACACTGTTACTTTAGCATTTCAATAAAAATACCACATAAATCAGGTTTTAACTTTTAAAAGATTCAGACATGAAAAGAAAAATAAGAATGGGGATGATAGGAGGAGGAATAGGTGCCTTTATCGGAATTGCCCATAGAATAGCCTCTTATATAGGTGAGGAATATGAATTAGTAGGAGGAGCTTTTGATGTAGACCATAAAAAAGGGCTTGAATTTGCAGAGGGACTAGGTTTAGATTTAAACAGAACGTACAAGGATATAGATACCTTTATCGAGAAGGAAACAGCCTTGCCCAAAGATGAAAGAATCGAAGTGGTTTCAATAGTAACCCCGAACTTTCTACATTTTTCGATGGCAAAAAAGCTGATTGAAGCGGGTTTTCACGTTGTATGTGAAAAACCGGTTACCACCACTTCTGCAGAGGCGTTGGAATTAGAGGAGTTAGTAAAAAAGCATAATACTGTTTTCTGCCTTGCTCATACCTATACTGGTTACCCAATGATCAGGCAAATGAAAAAGATGATTGCAGAGGGTGTAATAGGGGATGTCCAAAAAGTGGATGCCCAATATTATCAGGGATGGATCAATCCTGTAATCCATACTCCTGAAAAAAGAAAAGCGGTTTGGAGATTAGATCCGGCAAAGGCTGGGATCAGCAGCTGCATGGGCGACATTGGTGTTCA
>CAMPJM010000801.1 GCA_946886805.1 uncultured Flammeovirgaceae bacterium
AAAAAGCATGGGCTTTAGCATTTAGTTTCGGACTTTTGCAGGTAAACCTTATCCTTGTGAAACCATCTATCCTATTAATCACTCCCCCGTTCACCCAGCTCAATACTCCATACCCGGCCACCACTTACATTAAAGGTTTTCTAAATACTCAGGGAATTGCTTCCTATCAATCAGATCTGGGGATCGAGGTTATCCAGGAAATATTTTCTAGGGAGGGATTAAAAGCGCTTTTCAATAAAATCCCATCAGAGAATTCGTTTTCTGCGAATGCGCAGAGAATGATCAAACTCGAAAAAGAATATCTTAGCACAATAAAGCCTGTTATAAATTTTTTGCAGCATAAAAATCCAACCCTTGCCTATAATATTTGTGAGGGTGATTTTCTGCCACAGGCAAGCAGGTTCAACCAACTGGAAGATACAGAATGGGCTTTTGGTTCCTTAGGAATTCAGGACAAAGCAAGACATTTCGCAACACTTTACCTTGAAGATCTTGCTGATCTGATTAAAGAGGCTATCGATCCCAACTTTGGATTTAGTCGTTATGCTGAACGCTTAGGGAGTTCTGCAAATTCCTTTGATGATTTAGAAGCAGCTTTAGAATCTCCTGCCAGCTATATAGATGAGGTTACTTTAGAACTTTTAAAAAAGAAATTAGAATCTCTGGACGTTAAGGTTGTCTGCTTAACAATTCCCTTTCCCGGAAATTTATATGGGGGACTTAGGTGCGGAAAATTCATCAAAGAAAATTATCCGCATATCAAAGTAGTAATGGGAGGAGGCTACCCCAATACCGAATTACGATCCATAAGTGATCCACGTGTGTTTCAATATATCGACTATATTACTTTAGATGATGGAGAAAGGCCTTTACTTAACTTATTGGAATATTTAGATGGCAAGAGAGAAATAGATTTTTTAAAAAGAACCTTTCTACTCCAAAATGGCGTCGTCCCCTATATCAATGGAGCCAAAGAGGCTGATTTTCCATTTAATAAAACAGGCACCCCTGATTACTCAGATCTGTTGCTGGACAAATATTTGTCCGTTATAGAAATAGTAAACCCCATGCATCGCCTGTGGAGCGACGGCCGTTGGAACAAACTCACCATGGCTCACGGCTGCTACTGGAAAAAATGTACCTTTTGTGATATTTCGCTCGACTATATCAAAAATTATGTACCGGTAAGCGCTGCTTTACTATGCGATAGAATGGAGGAATTAATTGAATCCACAGGAGAAACAGGTTTCCATTTCGTAGATGAAGCTGCCCCGCCCGTTTTAATGAGGGAAATGGCATTAGAAATCCTTCGCAGAAACTTATCCATTACTTGGTGGGCTAATATCCGCTTTGAAAAAAGCTTTACTGAAGATTTGTGCAAGCTCCTAAAGGCTTCGGGTTGTATAGCCGTATCCGGTGGTTTGGAGGTTGCCTCTGACAGGTTACTTGAGCGCATGAAAAAGGGAGTTACCGTTGCGCAGGTTGCCCAGGTTACCAATCATTTTACTGCCTCAGGGATTATGGTGCATGCTTATTTGATGTATGGCTTTCCTACGCAAACAGTACAAGAGACCATTGATTCATTGGAAATGGTGAGGCAACTATTCCTGAACGGCGTAATCCAATCAGGTTTTTGGCACCTGTTTGCAATGACTGCTCATAGCCCGGTGGGATTAGATCCGGAAGCTTTTGGAGCGATAAGAATAAACAAAGAATTAGGCTCCTTTGCCAATAATGACCTAAAACATGAAGATCCAACAGGTTGTGATCACCAGCAGTTCGGAGAAGGTTTAACAAAAGCCATTTACAATTATATGCATGGGATAGGATTTGAGCTTTCTCTACAGGAATGGTTCGATTTTACGATTCCATCTACCACTGTACATCCTGATTTTATTGAATTAGCAATTGTCAACCAGGATGAAAAGCAATTAAAAGACAGCGCGAAGGTCATTTGGTTGGGAAATAAACCTACTATTTCTATTTATGAGAAAAGAAAAAAAGGTAAAAAATATTCATTGGCGAAATTACACTTCGATAATAAAAGCCAGCCATTGGCAATCCACGCCCCTATCGAAGATGGCGAATGGCTTGCAAATTTATTGCCGCTGTTGATCCCTTCCTCATCCCAAGGCATCACATTAGGAGAGATAAAATCTCAATTTCAATCCCGCTTTTCAACGGTTTTTTCAGAAATGACGAAAAAAGAAACTTGGAAAAATTTAAGAAAGGCGGGTCTTTTAATGGTTTAGTTCAGTGGTTCTAAAACAAAAGCTCGTTAATAAACGCCTCACCTGTGGCTCACCTCTGGCGCGAGCGTCCGCTCGTGTCTTTCCACCTTCACAGCTACCCCCTTTGCTCCATAATAAATTTTATGTATTCAATAGGATCTGGTTCAGGAACGGGGTAATGTTTCGATTCATACATTTCTATCAACGTACTAATAGCATCTAGCACATAGTATAAATCTGAATTCTCTTGTGGATTTTCATCTAAAATTTGATCTATGATTTTAAGGACATTCTCATAGTCCTTTTCATTTTTGATTGGTTTAATCTGATAGTCCATTTCTGTCATTTTTCTCCGTACTTTAACACCTCTAGCGCGAGCCTATCTCTGGCGCGAGCGTCCGTGACTGTTGCACAACCTCCTTCGTATGCATGGTTTGTA
>CAMPJM010000802.1 GCA_946886805.1 uncultured Flammeovirgaceae bacterium
AAGATCTCGTTTCTCATGATAAAAAAGCAACTTATGAACGGGTGCTTAACTTTTTGGAGGTTGATAAATACGACCTTAATTTTAACATCAAAAGCAATACTGCCAAAAAAGTTCGAAACCCGATTTTACAGAAAATTTTGATGAGCTCGCCCTGGTTGAGTGCAATTGGCAAAAAACTTTTTCCGAATGCCCAAACCAGACGATTTGTAAGGAAAAAAATAAAAAAGACTAACCAAAGGTCTTACCGAAACCAGTCCAACAAACTTTCATCCGAGCTTAGAAAATTGCTAATTGAAGAATATTATAAAGAAGATGTTAAATTACTGGAAAATCTCATTGACAAAGATTTGAGTCACTGGTATTCTTAAGGATTTTAATATTTTACAAAACGTAATGATATGAGCAAGGCACCTCTTATAATCATAGGTATGCACCGGTCAGGAACAACTATGATTACAAAATTACTGGAAAAGCTGGGTTTGTTTGTGGGTGATGAAAAAGAGGTGAATTCTGAATCTGTTTTTTTCCACAACCTAAATCATTGGATTATGGTCCAGGCAAACAGCGCCTGGGATAATCCCGTGCCTGAATTTTTTAAAAATGATTTTCATAACAGCAATCTAAAGCGGGTGATAGAAAATCATCTAAAAGGCTTTGGAAGATATAAATATTTAGGAAAATCCAGGTATTTTAAATACAAAAGCATTCGGGACCTGGATTTTACCTGGGGCTGGAAAGATCCAGTCAACACACTTAATCTTGAGATTTGGAAAGCAGTATTTCCGGAGGCAAAAATTTTACACATTTATAGAAATCCGGTTGACATTGCTGAAAGCTTAAGAGTAAGAGAACACAAAGTACAAGGCCGATTTAAGCTCACTTATGCCAAAAAAATACACGAAAAATTGCTGACATCGAGAAGGCTGTACAACAGATCTGTAAAATTATTCGATATAATGGAGGGCATTAAACTATGGGAAGTCTATATAGAAGCTGCTTTTAGACGTAAAGAAGAACTTGGTGGTTTGTGGTTGGATATAAAGTACGAAGATTTTCTTGATCAACCCCAAGCGCAATTAAAAACGATAATCGATTTCGCAAGATTAGAAACAGATGAAAATACTATTAATGATCTGACAAAAGTGATCAACAATGATCGGAAATTTGCCTTTACTCAAGACGAACGGCTGATGAAAATCTACGAATCAATAAAGAATAAGGAGCTAGTGAAGAAATTAGGGTATGGGGATTTGTAGGAATATGAAGGAGGGTTTTTTGTTCCCACCACAAACTGTTATTGATACTGTCTTTTGTGAGGGACACAAACAACCACTAGAAAAAAGTAACACGTATTAATTTTTTTAATTTTCAGTCAATTCAGTAAATACTGCCTTCACTTTAGCTTTAATAGACTCATTAATTTTTCCTGTAACTATTTCAACCATGCCCTTTTCTAAAGTTGCTATCTTATGAACACGAATTACGGAAGGCAATCTTAGCCCTGATTTCTTCCAGTCGTTAATGAGAACATCCTTTTTGGTATTATAAATCTGACTAGTTATTCAGCAAACAATAATATCTCCATCGTTACAATCATTAATTATTAGAGCCGGCCTTCTTTTAAATGTGTGACCATCCGTGTATGGAAATTTCAATAATACAATATCACCAAAAGCCAATTCATCCATATCTATTAACTGTCGTAAATTGAATCAGAATCAGCATATCCCTTTAGAAATTGATCTTTTGCTGATCGCTGGAAAATTAGATCATCATAAACCTCAGAGTCATCGATTAGAACAATTACTCTTATATCTTTATCCAGATTCGCTTTTAACTGGTTTTGAATCATTGTCGGTATTTGAATCTGATTGTTTTTTATTTTTGTTTTAAATTCTATAGCTTTCATTGTTAAGGGCTTTTTACAAAGATATTGCTTTATTTCTTACCATTGAACTTTGATGTTTGATCGGGATGCCCACAGAAGCTGTTTTGTCATTAGAACGAAAGAAGAATCTGGGTTAGTTCAAATTATAACTAATATTGGCCTCCATTCCAAAAAGCTTCTGCGGAATATTGAATTAAACCGTCAAATGATTCATAATTATCTGACTGTCGGCCGTTTTGTGCTCCCTTTCTTAAAAATGTCCAGGTTGTGGCAATCATTCCTTTTACGTTAGGGTTGTCCAAATCGGCAGCATATCCTGCAAATTGCTTTGTCACGTGAGGATGCCTGAATGTAGCTCCCAATACCGCAAATCCTTCATTTGCAAAAGTTTCTAAGGAGGGGAATTGAAGCTCCTTATTTTCATCTGCCCGATAATGCCAGTCACAAATAACTATGTCCTTCGGAATTGATTTTCTTATCTCTGCGTATTCCTTAGTTCCGTTAATCGACCCGGGATGCATATTCGGAAATTCAGAAGGAGTGATAAGCATATCTCCCCACATCCATGTCCTAACATTTTTAGCCTTTAAATATTGATGTAGTTTTAAAACATCTTCTTTAAACAGCGCAGGAGGCAGGGCATCTTCGGCACCGGCATCCCGCCCGCTAACTCCATAAACTTCATCGTGTCCAATATGGATTGCCTTTGGATTAATGGTTTCTATTACCTCATCTATATAGGAAAAGACGATTTTATACACCTTTTCATTTCTGGGGTCAT
>CAMPJM010000803.1 GCA_946886805.1 uncultured Flammeovirgaceae bacterium
AGTGGGCAGCAGCAAATGCTGCTTTTAAAGAAACAGGAAGCTATACAGATCCAGATGGTGACGTATATAATGCATCTTTTAGTCCGGAGGATATGCAACAATTTAGAGATGGTTCCGATCCCTGGGGACATCCAGATACTGATTGGTATGGTGAGACACTAAAGGAATGGTCTCCTCAGGTACGACACAACTTGCAGCTATCAGGTGGAACGGAAGATGTGAAGTACCTTGCCTCGCTCGGTTACCAAAATCAGGATGCTTATTATAAGAATTCAGCCACTGGGTACAAACAATATGATCTACGAATAAACTTAGATGCCAACATTAATAAGTATATTAAAACGACTATTGGCTTATTAGGCCGAAATGAATACCGTTTCTTCCCAACGAAAGGGGCTCCTGCAATTTTTAGGATGCTGATGAGGGGAGATCCGACCGACCCTGCTTATTGGCCCAATGGAATGCCAGGCCCTGATATCGAGAACGGCGAAAATCCAGTGGTCATCACTACCAATCAGACAGGATATGACAGAGACAAAAGGTACTACTTTCAAACCAATGGGTCGGTTGATATAACCATTCCATGGGTAGAGGGTTTGAAATTTACAGGTACCGCTGCGGTAGATAAATATATAAGACATACTAAAAGATGGGAAACCCCCTGGTACTTATATTCTGCCACTAATGAGCTTAATGATGACGGGACACCTGTCCTTTCAAAAAGTCTTAAGGGACCCGCTGAACCAAGACTAAACCAGAGTGACGAAGACCAACTAAATATTCTGCTGGGCGGGATCCTTAATTATGAGCGGACTTTTGGTGATCACGCACTTACTCTATTGGCCGGGGTAAACAGGGAAACCACGGAAAATAGTGGCTTTAATGCTTACCGAAGGTATTTTATTTCTTCCGCCGTTGACCAAATGTTTGCTGGAGGAGATCCTGAAAAAGATAATGGTGGTAGTGCCTGGGAACGTGCGCGCTTGAGTTATTTCGGTCGGGTAGCCTATAACTATAAGGAAAAGTACATGGCGGAATTCTTATGGCGGTATGATGGGTCGTATATGTTCGCAGAGGACTCGAGATTTGGTTTTTTCCCCGGAGTTTTGGCGGCCTGGCAGATATCGGAAGAGAATTTTTGGAATATTCCGGTGATAAACTACCTTAAGCTTCGCGGTTCATATGGTCAAATGGGTAATGACCAAATCTATTATGACGGTAGTTTACAAGAGTATCAGTATCTTTCTACGATGGGTTTTGACAGGACTTACGTGATAGGAGGGGACCTTTCCAAAACCTTGTACGAAACCCGCGTTCCCAATACTGCGGTGACTTGGGAAGTGGCCAACAATGCTAATATCGGTTTGGAAGGACAGTTACTTAACGGAAAGTTTTTTTTCGAACTGGATGCTTTTTATAACAAGCGAACTTCCATTTTATGGAGGAGAAACGCCTCTATTCCACAAACCACCGGTATGTCCCTACCCGCAGAGAACATAGGAGAAGTGGAAAACAAAGGTTGGGAATTTAAAATAGGTTATAACGGTGAAGTGGGTGATCTTACCTATTCTATTAGTGCAAATGGAGGTTATGCAAAGAATGAAATCGTCTTTTGGGATGAAGCGCCCGGTGATCCGGAGTGGCAAAAATCCACAGGTAAACCTATGGACACCTATGTAATCTACGAATATGACGGGGTATTCAAAGACTTGCAGGATATTGAAGATGAGCAATTAGATTATAGTGCTATTACTAATGCTTTGCGCCCGGGCGACATGAAATATAAAGATGTGAACGACGACGGGAAGATCACTTCGGATGACCAGGTAAGAACAGACGAAAGTAATCTTCCTACATTTCAAGGAGGCGTAAATATTACGATGCAGTATAGAAATTTCGATCTGTCCATTTTGTTCCAAGGGTCTGCTGGCGCACAAGTATACCTCAGCACCAATGAATCAGGTAGAATCGGAAATTATTTACTGGACGTATATGAAAATAGCTGGACTGTGGACAATCCGAGTAGCGAACATCCAAGGATTACTGACCGGAGTGATCAATATTACTCGGGAGGGAATTCCTATTGGCTAAGAAGTACTGATTATATCCGCTTGAAAAACCTTGAGTTAGGATATACGCTTCCTGCTACTATCGGTGAAAAAGTGGGCATTAGCAACCTGAGGATCTACGTTAATGGGCTCAACCTATTTACAATAGATAAATATAATGTATTTGACCCTGAATCTACTGAATCAAGAGGACAATACTATCCTCAAGCAAGAATCATCAACACTGGGTTAACTTTAACATTTTAATCGTTTAGAAATGAAAAATATAAACATATTAAAAAATATATCTTTCGGTTTTATCATAACGGCATTTGTTGTAACGGCTTGCGATGCTGACTTTATGAATACGAAACCTTTAGATCAAGTTTCTGATGCTGACGTTTGGATAGATCCAAAACTAACAGAAGCATTCGTAACAGAGATC
Organism: uncultured Flammeovirgaceae bacterium; assembly: GCA_946886805.1. Next base: position 2,494 of record CAMPJM010000803.1, read on the forward strand.
TATCGTGGGGGGCTTGAGTTTGGAGGCTTTGATGAACAGATGCTTTCTTCTCTCTCCGATGAAACCGTATTTACTCATCCAGGTCGCGGGATCAATACGATTACAGAATCGCGCTCAAGTCCTGCTGATCCTGGGTGGATTAACGAACCTCAGCAGTGGGATGATATGTACAG
>CAMPJM010000804.1 GCA_946886805.1 uncultured Flammeovirgaceae bacterium
ACCAAATGAGGTAGAATTTAATGACTTCAAAATACGATCAAGGTTATGAACGCAATACTTCACAAAGCAAATACGAGAGGAGATGCTAGCCATGGATGGCTACACTCAAAACATACATTCAGTTTTGCAAAATACCACAATCCAGAAAGTTTTGAATTTTGGAGCACTACGTGTATTGAACAATAATACGGTCTTGGGTAGTATTGGATTTGATACACATTCGCATAAAGATATGGAAATTGTATCCATACCGTTAGAAGGTGAATTAAAACATATCGATAACATAGGTAATGAAACAGTAATTAAATCTGGCGATATACAGGTCATGAGTGCTGGTACGGTGGTGATGCATTTCGAGTACAACAATAACGCAGACCATGCTGTTAAATTTCTTCAAATAGGGGTGTTTTGCCCAGTACACAAAAGAGATGCTCAATCATTAAAAATGAGTCCTAACTAGCAAGGCGGTAATTAAAAAAGAAACAAAATGACCATCGAAATAGCGACAGAAATAGAAATGAACGCAACTCCTGAAAGGGTATGGGAAGTTCTTACGGATTTCGATAACTATCCCAAATGGAGTCCATTCATTACTTCCATTAGTGGAGAAATAAAAGAAGGTTCAACATTAGTCACTCAAATAATACCACCGAATAGAAAGCTAATGAAATTTAGCCCTGTGGTTTTAACTTTTGAAACTAACAAAGAACTTCGGTGGATCGGCAGAGCAGGTATAAAAGGGGTTTTCGATGGAGAGCATTATTTCAAAATAATTGAGCAAGAGAATGGCTCGGTAAAATTTGAGCATGGCGAGATATTTAGCGGGATTCTGGTTGGTTTTATGCATAAATTAATAGCGGATACCAAACTCGGATTTGAACAAATGAATGAAGCACTAAAGAAAGAATGTGAGAAGGGAAAGTAATCCCCATAAGCGAAACTTATAAGAAGTACCAGGTTGGTTATTCGTGAACCTTTATTGTAAGGTTTGGGAAATAAATATTCTAAAAGAAAATATTATGGAAATACTTTTAAAAGAAGAAAGCAGCAAAGGTTTTGCAGTGGCTCAAGATAATGATAAGCAAGCAGGAAGGATGTCCTATTCCATCGCAGGATCAGTACTGATTATCATAGACCATACAGAAGTTGAGCCAGCATATACGGGAAAAGGCATAGGAAAGCAGATGCTATATAAAATAGTAGAAATGGCCAGAGAGAAAGGCATTAAGATTATTCCCCTGTGCCCGTTTGCGGCATCTGTTTTCAGAAAGTCGGATGATATTAAGGATGTATTGAAATAAATAACCACACAATAATGGAAACAATCAAAGAATACGCTAAAGAAAGTTTAACGGTACTTTGGAAACCGAAAAAGTGTATCCACGCAGGTATATGTGTAAAAACTTTACCACAGGTCTACGATCCTAAAGCAAAACCGTGGATTACGCCTGAAAATGCTTCTATTGAAGATCTAAAGCGTCAAATCAAAACTTGCCCGTCAGGAGCATTGAGTTACCTGGAATCTTAAAAAAACACTTATGCAACATCACATTCTTATAAACATCTGTGCCATTTTTGGTGTCGCTACAGCGGTTATCATTATTTGCCGGTTCCTTAAAATCAGATACATCATTGGCTATCTTATAACTGGTATTTTATTGAGCCCAAATACCTCCAGCTTTTTTGCAGACATGGAAGAGGTTGAAGTGTATGCAGAAATAGGAATTATATTGCTCTTGTTTACTATTGGGCTTGAATTTTCATTTACCAATCTTAAGAAAATTCAAAAGTATGTTTTAGGGGGCGGTAGCGCACAAGTGTTTTTTACCATTTTACTTACCGCAGGACTGATTTGGCTTGTGATGCGGCCTTCCTGGGAGGAGAGTATATTTTGGGGATTTTTGTACGCTTTGAGTAGTACTGCTATCGTGATAAAAACACTACAGGACGCTAATAAAATAGCAACGCCTCACGGTAAATTTATATTGGCAGTTTTATTATTTCAGGACATTATGATTGTACCCTTAATGCTATTCACGCCTATTATCGCCGGTGTTGGTGGTAACTTTTTAGTAGCATTTGGTTGGTTACTGGGTAAATTGGTCTTGATGGGCGGTATAGCCTACATACTGACCCGATTTGTAATTCCTTATTTTCTAAAAACCATAATGAAAGTGCAGAGCCAGGAGGTTTTTTTAATTGCCACAGTCTTTATCGTAACTGGGATTGCTTTAATTACAGAGCAGTTGGGCCTTTCACTTGCTTTAGGTGCCTTTATAGCAGGTCTGATTATAGCCGAAACAGATTACAGCCATATGGCCATTTCTTGCTTTTTGCCCTTTCGATACGTGTTTATGAGTTTCTTTTTCATTTCTATGGGTATGCTGCTCAATTATGAAATCTTTTTGACAGACTTCGGCTGGATTGTCTTCTGGACAGTATTTGCATTTGCTGTGAAAGCTGCCGCAGGCATACTTGCCGTGAAAGTGATGGGACTGGAATGGAAAATAGCCTTAGCCGTAGGGTTTTCAATCGCTCAAATTGGGGAGTTTTCTTTTGTACTGGCACAAAGTGGCTTAAAATATGAATTGATAAGTGCCAACAACTATCAAATATTTTTGGCAGTATCTATAATCTTAATGTCCCTTACACCATTCGTAG
>CAMPJM010000805.1 GCA_946886805.1 uncultured Flammeovirgaceae bacterium
TATCATCTTTCTCTATGGTCTTTTTTGCTGTGGAAATGAAACGAAGGTTGTTGGGGGATGAATTGAAGAAGTCTATATAATTATTATTCTTATTTAGCTCCATCTTTTGGCCTTGTTCGGTATATACCTGAATATCTATATCCTCATTTATTGTTATCCCCTGGTTTAAAACTATCCTATACAATCCTTCGCTCAATTTTATAATGGCTGTATCTCCTATATACTCTTTAATAAGCTTTTTATTAAAGCTTATTGCAGTGTCTCCCGCTATAGTGCTGAAATAATTGTTGTTTTCTTGAGCATGGGAAGAAATGCACAGAAAGAAGGTGCAGAAAAAAAATAATAGTTTGAACATAGCTTTACCTTTATTTATTGGTGCCTAACGGTTTACAAACTGGTGTTGGGCATTTAATGGCACATCCATTTCCGGTTGCTGTTTAGTTTATAACTGGCTGTAATGTCTGAATTTACAAACTATGCCCAATAACCTCATTGCATTTTTTGTGCGTTCGCTTTTTATTACAATTAGCATTAGCATTTATTCACCATCATTCGAGCTAAAACTAATTTTCCAGTTGATACCAAATTTATCTAAGCAAATCCCATAATATGATCCCCAAAATTGTTCAGAAATAGGAAGCTTTATTTCTCCCTCATTTGACAAAGAATTAAACAATCTATCAGCTTCTCCTTTACTATCTGCATTAACATAGAGTGAAAAGTATTTTGCTGCATCATTTTCTCGTTCCTTGATGTCAACAATGTCAGCTCCCATTAAAATTGTTTCATTGCTGATTGGTAACGTAATATGCATTATATGCTCATCTGTACAATGTGGGAAATTTTGTCTCGCAACTTCCGGAACATCTTTATATCGTCCAATGTATTGGAATTCGCTATTAAAAATGGATTTATAAAAATTAAATGCTTCTTCACAATTCCCATTAAAATACAGATAGGTGTTTACTATTGTCATAAATTGGCTTTATATCTTCTAATTTATATTTTCAGTTGTTTTGGTTGAATCAGGTTTGGCAAATGACGCACAACGTTTCGCAAAACGCAGGGTGTGCTCTTTGGCGGATCACTACTTTTCTGCCTGTCAAGTGTAAACTATCTGACAATAAAAGGCCGATGAGCAGGAAAGCACACCTTGAGTTTAGCTACTGTTAGCGGTTCGGGCTTATTTTAGTTTTCATAATTTAGTATTTCCACATATGGGTCGCCTGTAAGTCCTAATGCTAAGGCAAATGCTGGTTCTGTTTTAAAACCCTGTTTTTTTAATTCAATAATTTCTTGCCTGAAATTCTCACCATATTTTCTTAATATGTCGTTCTCTATTATCATATGTCGGTAGGCAATTTGCTGTTTTGTGGGCGTATGTTGCCCAAAAATTTCAATCTCAAATTCGTTTACAAAGAAATTGGCAATAATAGTAATGGATCCAAAAATTAGCTGCTCTTCGATCTTGAAGCTTCTTTCTTTACAAAAATTAATTGAGATCACTTCATAAAACTCTTGTTTATCAGAAAAGCAACATATTATATCTAAGTCACTGCTTTCAATGTCTATATTTATTGGTATTGTACCGACAAGGATAGGATCATAATCTTTGAGTGTTAACCAAATTTTTTTGTCAATTAAAGTATTATAAACGCTTACTTGTCTTTTACTTCCTTTGCGTAAATATCCAATAGTATTGAATTTTGGTCTCATATTTTATTCCTGGCAACTTGTTCTGACCGCAACGTTGTGCATTGGCAATTATTGCTATCTTTGAAGCTGCTGCTAACGAGCCAAACGAAATTCAATTTCCTAAAATCGCTTTAATTGTAACCAAAATGCGGTTAGAGCCTTCTTTTTATCCTTTTTTCAAACTTATCTTTACTCATTACAGTACTAGACAGACCGATTCTAGGTCGTCTTAAATGAAGATTATAAAATTTAGTTTTTGACTCAACTTTACCTCCATTCACGACAAGTACCGAGGTCACACAGGATGGGGCTGAGTAAACATCTGACTCTGATTCATATCTGGATTTATAAATTCCTAAGATTAATGTTCTATCAGGATCCTCTATAAATGCTTCAGTACAGTCTGTTCCTCCTTCTACAATTTCTACAGTATCCTTTGGAAAGTTTCCCTTATGGACCTTATCAATTATTATATAGCCTGTCCAGAATTTTCTATCTCGATAGAACTTCCCCTCAACAATGGCATCAAAATCCTTGACTTGGTTTAGAAAATACGAATTTAGTGATTGCCTACAAGTACATCCAAAAGCATATTTAGACGCAAAAACCAACACTAAAAATAATACTACTCTTTTCATAATTAGCTAAAAGATTTCCGCTTTGCTTAAATGGAATGGGTGCTCCTGTTTTTGCTTATGCACAACGTGTTGCAGCTAAGAAACGTGGGGCTTTTCGAAGCACTTTCCTGTCCGTTTGTGACATGGTAGCCACGAAGAACGACCTTGCGGAAACCACTGTCCGCCCCATGTTTTCTCAGCTGCTGTTGATGGCAGTATTTTATTACTTTTAATTATCTCCAAAGCCCTGCTGATACAATAAATGATGTAAGTACTCCACAAAGAATTAGATTAATTACTATTGGAATTACAATTCTTTTATTTTCTCGGTCTGTCTTTAAT